>JAXDOO010000292.1:0-5488 GCA_034668865.1 Alphaproteobacteria bacterium | reverse complement strand
CTGCGGGACTCCGTTCCCCTCGGCGAGCGGCTTGAAGGTGCCGGGCACGGTCGAGATGGAGCCGACGACACCGGGGGGCAACAGCGCGGCCAATATCTCGGCGACACGATCGGAATAGTGCAGACGTTCCGGCATGCGCCAATCGGGCTGGTAAACGTTTTCCTTGACCGGCCGGCCGTGAAAAGGACCATACGGAAAGGCGTTGATGGTAAAGACGTATAATCCATGATCGGAGAGAAAGCGGCGGAACTCGGCGAGGGCGGCAGGTTCGCTTAGGTCCTCGGCGGCGATGCCCGAGAGGCGTAGCCCAAGTCCCATCGGCTTCTGCGGCGACACTTGCTCTTTGATCTGCGGAATATGGGCGGCGATGCTCGATCTCACCTCGCTCCACGTCTCGCCCGCATGGATGTTGGTGCAGTAGGTGAGGTGCACGTCGCCAGGGAGGTGATCGAGATGCATAGCGGCTATCTTGCACGCCTTGTTCTGGCCCTTGTGCGCAGCCACTGAATCGACTGCTGAATGAGTTCGTCGTCCATGGCATGGACTTCAATGCCACGCCCGATGCCGGCAAGTAAGGTTATGGTCAATTCGCCGCCGAGGTGTTCCTGAAAATCCTTCAGACCTGCGAGGAGGCGTCGCGTTCCGGTCTCATCGCGCAGGTTGAGCGTGTCGTCCCACAGACGGAACCCCAACCGTTCCAACAGCCGGACGATGCGCAGCTCCTCGCCTTCCGGCAACAGCCGTGCCAGCACCGAATAGCGCGCGTCGAGCGCGATGCCGATGGCTACGGCCTCGCCGTGACGTAAGGCATTGCGGGTCAGCATTTCGAGTTTGTGTGCCGCCCAGTGGCCATAATCCAGCGGCCGTGCCGTACGCATTTCGAACGGATCACCGCCATGAGCGATCTGGCGCATGTGCAGCATCGCGCAGCGTCGCACCAGCGTATCAAGCGTATTGGGAACGAAGCGCGCCAGCGCCTCGGCCTCCGCCTCCAGCCAGGTGAAGAAATCCGCGTCGCGGATCAACGCCACTTTGACGGCTTCGGCGATCCCGGCGCGCTTGTCGCGCGCCGGCAGCTTGTCGAGAAAGGCGGAGTCATTGATCACCGCGAATGGCGGTGCAAACGTTCCCAGCAGGTTCTTCAGGCCGAAGGCATTGATCGCGTTCTTCACGCCGAGGCCGGAATCATCCTGCGCCAGCACCGTGGTCGGACAGCGGATGTGTCGCACGCCGCGATGGAAGATGGCAGCGGCGAACCCGACCGCATCGAGCACAGCACCGCCGCCGACCGCGAGCGCGAAAGACTGCCGGTCGATGCTCCGTGACGCGAGGTCCCGCAGCATGTGCTCCACGCGGTCGTGCTGGTTTTTCACCGCCTCGCCGCCGGGCACGATAACCACCTCGCCGGCGATCTCCATGTGATCGCCATGATGCTGCGCGTAACGCGCGATGCGTGGCAGCAGATCCGGCATCGCGAAGGCCACCCCTTCGTCGACGAAGACAGCAACGCGCTGGCGTTTATCGGATTCGATACGCCCCAGCGCCTGGGTCAGACATTGATTGTCTGGACCGAACACGTCGCGCGTGAAGTACACTGGATAGTCGTAGCGGATGGAAAACGACTGCAAATGACTGTCAGTCGCGCCGGTGTTCTGGTTAAGCTCCAGCATATACACGCCTCACGTCACGAAGGGGACGATGCGTACCCAGTGTTAGCCGAAATTCTGCTTGATCTTCCGCTTGTGATTATCGCATGTCAATTATGCTCGGCGCGCGACGCCAATCGTGAGCGCCCCGGGGCATTGTTGACGGCGGCCGCATGCATCCAACGATTGCCATTCTGGTTGTGGGCCTGAGCCCCCAACATCTCGGCCCCAATACGCCGCATCTTTCTAGACTGGCGCGCGCGGGAGCGGTCCGGCCGCTCGCGACCGTGACGCCGGCGGTGACATGCTCGGTGCAGGCGACGTTCATGACCGGCGGGCTGCCTCGCGACCACGGCATTGTCGGCAACGGCTGGTTCTTTCGCGATCTCCTGGAAGTCTGGCTGTGGCGGCAATCGAACCGGCTGGTTGCGGGCGAGAAAATCTGGGAGGCGGGGAGACGGCGCAATCCGGCCTTCACCACCGCTAACCTGTTCTGGTGGTACAACATCGGCGCCAGCCACGATTTCGCGGTGACGCCGCGTCCGATCTATAAGGCGGATGGACGCAAGCTGCCGGATTGCTACACCAAGCCGTCGGAACTGCGGGAGGAGCTGACCCGCGAACTAGGTCCATTTCCACTGTTCCAATTCTGGGGACCGGGAACGTCGATTGCTTCCTCGCGCTGGATCGCCGATGCGGCGCTGCAGATTCGACGCAGCCGGTCGCCCACGCTCACCCTCGTTTATCTGCCGCACCTGGATTACGACTTGCAGCGCTTCGGTCCCGATAACCCGCGCATTGCCGCGAGCCTGCGGGAAATCGACGCGGTTGCCGGCAATCTGCTGGCGGACGCGGCGCGCGACGGGGCGCGCGTCATCGTTTTGTCCGAGTATGGAATGGCCGCAGTCTCAACGCCGATTCACATCAATCGCGCCCTGCGCGAGGCCGGCCTTCTCGGCGTCCGTGTCGAGGATGGTGGGGAGATCCTCGATGTCGCCCAGTCACGCGTCTTCGCCGTCGCCGACCATCAGATCGCGCATATCTACGTCGCCGAACCGGATCTTGTCGGCGAAGCCAAGCGGCTGATCGCCGCGCTGCCGGGCGTCGAATGCGTTCTCGACCGCAGCGAGCAACAGACCTTTGGGCTTGATCATCCGCGCTCGGGCGAGCTTGTGGCCCTGGCACGCACGGATGCCTGGTTTACCTATTACTATTGGCTGGACGATCGCCATGCTCCCGATTTCGCCCGCCTTGTCGAAATCCATCGCAAGCCGGGTTACGATCCGGTCGAATTGTTTGTCGATCCCGCCATTCCGATGCCGAAGTTGGCCATCGGCTGGCGGCTGGCCAAACGCGCGTTGGGCTTGCGCACGCTAATGGACGTGGTCCCCCTCGACCCGCATCTGGTGAAGGGTTCGCATGGCCGCGTCCTGAAGGACGCAAACCGTGGGCCAGTCTTTATCACCACCGAGCCGCGGCTTTTGCCTGAAGGGCCGCTCGAAGCCACGGCGGTGAAGGACATTATCCTCGCGCATGTGTTTGAGTGATGCAATGCAAACCCGCACCACGTGGCTGAGCTTATCACTTTTCGTTGCATCGCTTGTGTGGGGTAGAACACAGTCGTAAGCTCGTTATGTCGTCCGTCGAACTCCTCTGGAGCCAAGGCGTGGTTGTTCTGCTCGCAGAGGAGCACGGACCGGGAGGACATCATGACAGCAAGGCAAACCCTGCTGCTTGCAGCAATCGGGGCCACGCTGGCGATTGCGCCCGCGCTAGCCCAAACCATTCCGCAAACACCAGCTGAAGTCGCTCGTCCGGGAGGCACGATTCCCGGCAACCCCAAACTCTCGTTGGTGAAAGTCGCCGACGGGTTCAACGATCCTGTCGGCGTATCAGTTGCCAATGATGGAACGGGACGCATCTTCGTCGTCGAACGTGTCGGCCGCGTCAAAGTCGTGGGCAGCGACGGCAAGGTGCAGCAACAGCCGTTCCTCGATCTCACCAAGACCAATCCGCTGGGCAGCGAGGTGCAGACCGGATTCGTCGAGCAAGGCCTGTGGTCGATCGCGTTCCATCCGAAATTCAAGGACAACGGATACGTCTACGTGCATTACTCGTCGTTGCCGTTCAACGGTGCCTCGATCGTCGCACGTTACACGGCCGACAAAGCGAACCCCAACGAGATCACCAAGGACCAGATGAATAAGTCCGTGAAGGTGATCATGAATATTCCGCAGCCATACTACAATCATTACGGCGGCCGGATCGCATTCGGCCCTGATGGCATGCTTTACATCGGCAAGGGCGACGGCGGCTGGGAGGGCGATCCCCTCGACGCCGGCCAGGACATGAATACGCACCTAGGCAAATTATTGCGCATCAATGTCGATACGCCCGACAACGTTCCGTTTTCGGTGCCGGAGGACAATCCCTTCGCCCGCGCCGACTACCCGCGCATGATGAGCCTGTTCGGTGTCACGGAAGAAGGCTTCTCCAAGATCAAGATCGGGGTGAAGCCGGAAATCTGGGCTTCCGGGCTGCGTAATCCGTACATGTTCCACTTCGACGCCAAGTCGGGTGACCTGTTCATCGCCGACGTCGGCCAGAACTCCTTTGAGGAGATCAACTGGCAACCACGCTCCTCCAAGGGCGGCGAGAACTACGGGTGGAAGCACAACCAGGCTTCCCACTGCCACCCGACCCTCAGCGCGAACGACAAATGCCCGATCGTCGGCGTGTTGCCGGTCGCCGAGTATCCGCACCAGGAGCCGTATCCCGGCGGGCAAAAAATGACGGAAGGCTGGGGCTGTTCGGCCCAGGGTATGGGCGTCGCGAACTATGGCGGCTTGGACAAGACCTACATCGTCGGCGACTGGTGCTCCGGACGCCTGTGGGGCATCGCCTGGGACAAGGCTGCCAACAAGTGGCAGATGCAGGAGCTGATGCAGGCCACCTTCCAGTTCACGGCGGGAGCGCCGGACGAGAAGGGCTACATCCTGGCAGTCAACTGCTTCTGCTTCTACACCGACGACAAGGGGCCGGTATCTAACCCGCCAGGCGCTTTGTGGCGTCTAATGCCGGCGAATGAAGTGACCGCCGGCATGGAGACAGCGCGCGTGAAGATGCCCAACTGAGCGACGCATCTGGCGAAGGGCAGCGATGCCCCTCGCCTGAACTACCCGCCACCGCCGGCGTCAACCGCCGGCGCGTGGCGGCGCATTTAGGATCCCGCATGGCAGCTTCGCGACTCTTTTCGATCTGCATGACGGCCGGCTCCGTTGCGGCCATGTTTGCGTTCTCGCCGGCTCCCGCGCTGTCGCAGGAGCAGGAGTTTCATCATGTCTTCGACAATTCGAAGCTCGATGTCTCGGCCAAGCCCAACGAGCAGTTCACCGACGCGGTGCGCGAATTCCATCGCACCGGGCAGAACCCCTACAGCGGCAAGCCGGAAGCCATCGCAGAGGGCAAGCAGCTTTACGGCCAGTTCTGCCAGGCCTGTCACATGCCGGACGGCTCGGGAGGAATGGGCGCAAGCCTGATCGGCGACAAGCATATCTATCCAAGGATCACCACCGATAAAGGATGGTTCGAGGTTGTTTTCGGCGGGGCATCGGGCGCCATGCAGCCGTTCGGGCTGCGCATGAGCCAGGATCAGATCCTTCAAGTCATGGCGTATGTCCGCACGCTGATGAAAAAGTAAATTGCAGGAGGCGGCGATGTCTGACACAGCGGCTAAAGAA
This sequence comes from Alphaproteobacteria bacterium, assembly GCA_034668865.1. Taxonomy (GTDB): domain Bacteria; phylum Pseudomonadota; class Alphaproteobacteria; order Rhizobiales; family Xanthobacteraceae; genus CANKHA01. The sequence goes on along the minus strand of JAXDOO010000292.1, from coordinate 102 downwards.
CAGGGCACCGGAAATTCATCCGCCAAAGCCGCCCCGTCTGGTCTCGCCTGTCCTTGTTGCGGCGTCAGTCTTGCCCTGCAAGGAGAAAATGGCACTGCGCGG
>JAXDOO010000291.1:0-8475 GCA_034668865.1 Alphaproteobacteria bacterium | reverse complement strand
CGGCTTTTCACACGGTTGAGTTCCTTGGTTTCGATCACCTGCACCCGAAAGCCGTTCTGCTCCAGATGTGTTATCCAGCCGGTGCAGCAATCGCAGGCCGGATCTTTATGTACAGTGATGATTGGCCCGGAAGCAGCAAAGGCGCGTGCGGGAAAAAGCGCAGCGACGGCGAGCCCTAGGGTGCAGAAACGCCGGGAGACGGTCCGTGCCATTTTCTCACTCTTGCCGGTCTTGCTTGGGCGGAAGTTCTCTCAAGCCGCATCGAACTTAGGTCATATCAGAACCGGCGAGCGCAGCGAATTATTGGCGCCCCCGGGGCCCAAATAAAATGTCGGCATGCACCCGGCTTGGTTGCCCCAGAATTGCCCAACAATTGCCGACGCATCGCCCACCCTTGATCGCGCCAACAGCAAGGTTGAAAGGTATCAAACATTTGCGAGGGGCCAGGCGTCCTTGGAACGAACTCGGAGTTCCGTAAAGCCGCCCTACGTCAAGTCACAACAAGAAATTTTGGAGGCGTGGAATGTGGAAGGCTGGACTCGCGGGCTTTGTAGCGCTTGTGATCGGTTCCTCCGTAGCTTTTGCAGGTAGCGGCGAAGGAGATTTCGGTCGCAGCCAGGTGGTAGGGCAATCAGACGCAATGATGAGCCTTTCCCAGGTTTCGCGTCTTAAAACCGTGCTGAAGCTGACCGCGGCGCAGGAGCAGCTCTGGCCGGCGATCGAGCGGGCGTTCCACGAGATCAGCCAGGCGCAGGAAACAGCCAGCTCGCAGAGCTTCGTGCAGGGTGTGAAAAGCCGCGCTGCTTCGATCGGTCTGAACGCGCTCGCGCTCCGACGCCTTGCTTCGGCTGCCTATCCACTGATTCGCACGCTTGACGACGAGCAGAAGCAGAGCGCGCTGGCTTTCGCCCGTTCGGCTGGACTGCACAGCGTGGCCGCAGCTTTCTGAACAAATAGTCAGGAAGCGGGCTGAGCGAAGTTTAACTTGCGAAATGCAACACTCCCTCTTTAATGGGGGGGTGTTGAACTGTTTGGAGAGTGATCGTGCGGAAACTGGTCCTCGCCGTATTGGCGGCATGGGTCGTAGCCCTCCCCTCCGTAGCCGATGCGCAAGGCCGCGGCGAAGGGCAGGGGCGTCCGCGCCCGCAAATCCAGCAGGATAGGCGCGGTGGCGGCTTCTCCGGCATGCTGAATGATATCGCCGGCGCGCGGCTCGACCGCGCCCATGCCGACAGACGCTCGATCCGGCAGCCGGGGAATGGCTCGTTCCGGCAGCCGGGCAACGGCAGGAATCAGCGGCAGCGCTGAAACCTGGCACGGTCCGCCTCTGATTGAGTGCGGCCCTACAACAGAGCAGCCTTTTCATCTCAGCACGACGCTCGGAAGAGCGGACGCTTGCCCACGGCGGCTGGCGGCCGTTGACGCAGACGTCTTCGGATCGTCTCACCGGAACCTGCGGCGCTCACCGACGTTTCGCGCCTGTACACCTCACTGCAAAGTCAGGGCGGGGGCAGGAACACCAAAAAGTCCATGCCGTGCACAGCTTGGACGCCGGAATGAGGCAGATCTCGTCACGGCTCTGGCGCAGGCTTTCCGCCGTCATGCGGATCCTGCCTGCGGCGGTAGCAATAATATGCCTCGTGCCGGCGATCGGAGCGGCGGAACCTCAAGCACCCGCGCCGGCAGCACAGCCTCCGTCCGTTTCAACATCTCACTCTATTTGCCTGATCATTGAATCCGCAGCCGCGGCCAACCGGCTTCCACTCGACTTCTTCGCGCGGGTGATCTGGCAGGAAAGCCGGTTCGAGTCGGACGCCGTGGGTCCGCGCACGCGGAGCGGAGAGCGCGCGCAGGGCATCGCGCAGTTCATGCCGCGGACCGCCCTCGAACGGGGATTGCTCGACCCATTTGATCCGATCCAGGCCTTGCCGAAGTCTGCGCAGTTCCTAAGCGAGCTGCATGCGGAATTCGGCAGCCTGGGACTCGCAGCCGCGGCATATAACGCCGGTCCGCAGCGGTTGCGCGATTTTCTCGCGGGCCGGGGCGGGATGCCAGCGGAGACCCGCGCCTATGTCTTGGCGATCACCGGGGTCTCGCTCGAGGTGTGGGCCAAAGCCGGCACAGCGGACACGCAGCCCGAGCCTGCTCCCAATTGCCAGCAACTCGTGGCGATTCTCAAACGCGCGCCCAATCCATTCGTTCAGGAATTGGAGCAAAGGGTTGCAATCGTGGCTTCAGCTCCCTGGGGTGTCCAGCTGAGCGCTGGCTTTTCGCGCGAGGTCGCATTGCGGAGCTACGCCGCAATTGCGAAACGCCACGGCAATCTTTTGCAGGGACATGACCCGAGCATTACCGCGACCCGCTTGCTTAGCCGCGGAACCCGCACATTTTATCAGGTCCGCGTGGGGGCCAACACCCGGCAGGTTGCCGAAAATTTGTGTGAAAGCATTCGCCGCGCTCAAGGTGCTTGCTTGGTATTACGCAACCGCTCCTGAATGGCTGCCTCATTAGAAACCATCAGCGCGTTGCTTGCGTGGAGTGTTGCATTTTTGACTCAACAGCTGGGAAAACCAGTCTCATTGCGACATCGGAAATCGTTTCTGAACAGGTGTCCAATTCAAATGACGTAGTGTCACACCCGCGCAACGGGCTTTATACAATCAAATCTCGGCTCTCATCGCAAATCGCTCATTCCAGTTTGTCAATTACCGGAGCAAAACGAAATCTGCCTTTATTGGTGACAAGACATTCGAATCAGCTCAATGATTCGAAGGGCAAAAAACAACGTCGCCTTGGGGAGCACAGCATGACATCACCACGTGCAGTTCAGACGGACGGTAGTCGCGTTATTGTCGTCGCCAACGAAAAGGGCGGCTCCGGCAAATCGACGATCGCAATTCATGTCGCGGTAGCGCTGATCAAGGCGGGGCACACCGTAGCCACGATCGATCTGGACTCCAGGCAAAGGAGCCTTACCCGTTACGTCGAGAACAGACGCGAATGGGCGGAGCATGTCGGCCAAGAAATCGGAATTCCGACACACATCTGCATCGGTGAGCAGACTATATCCCGCAGCGTCGAACAAGAGGCGCTGGCCTATGAGCAACTGGTTGAGGCGGTTGAGGAAATTGCCAAAAGCCACACCTTCATAGTCATCGATACGCCCGGACACCAATCGCATCTGACGTCGCTGGTGCATACGATGGCCGACACCTTAATAACGCCGCTGAACGACAGCTTCGTCGACTTTGACGTCCTCGCCACGGTGGACCCGACGACGCTTGAACTCACTGGTCCCAGCCAGTACGCCGAGATCGTTCTGCACGCGCGCAATGAACGCAGCATGCTCAACCAGGCTCCCACCGAATGGATTGTATTGCGTAATCGGCTTTCGATGATTTCCTCGCGGAACAAGCGGCTGATGGGCGAAAGGCTGCAAGAATTATCGGAGCGCCTGTACTTTCGCTGCATTGACGGCATTGCCGAACGCCTCATCTTCCGCGAATTTTACCCGCGCGGCCTGACGGCTTTCGACGAGGTGAAGGAAACGACATTGGGAACGCGTCCGACCCTCTCGCATGCCACCGCGCGTCAAGAAGTGCAAAGCCTGCTTGATGCGATGGGGCTCAATGCGAGTGCGGCCGGCATGCCGGGCAGTCGCGACGCCGCTTGACGGCTCGTTTGGGGGTCATTCGCAGGCAAAGGGTCGCTAACCGACAGCCGATGCCAGCACCACGACCTTAGTGCCGGTCGGCGTTCGGTCGTAGAGATCGACGATGTCCTCGTTGGTCAGGCGAATGCAACCAGAGGAAACGTTACCGCCGATAGTCCAGGGTTCGTTGGTGCCGTGAATACGGTACAGGGTATCCTTCCTGCCCTGCCATAGGTAAAGAGCGCGCGCGCCGAGCGGATTTTCAGGGCCGCCCGGCATTCCGACGCCGCTCTGCAGTTGCGTTAAATGCGGGATGATTTCGGGCCGCCGCTGCAGGATTTCCGGGGTCGGATACCAGTCAGGCCATTCCTGCTTATCGTGCACCTTGGCGACACCTGACCAGGAAAATCCTTCACTGCCAACGCCGACGCCGTAACGCATGGCGCGGTTGCCGTCCTCCACGAAATAAAGGAAATGCTCGGACGGATCGACGATGATCGTGCCGCGCGGCTCTCGCGAGGCGAAGTCGACCTCTTTACGGCGAAAGGCGGGATCGACCTCCCTCGGCCGCGTTTGGGTTTGGGTTTGCGCGGTGACGCAACCGCCGAGACCCAAGGCAGTGGCGATGGCGGAGGCTCCGGTTACCACTTTACGGCGGCTAAATAAACGCACGACTGTTCGACCTCTGAAAGTTCTTGCAGTGTTCTAGCACGGCAGCGGGGTTCTGGAAATCGCCCCCGTGTTGTGGGCATCTTGGTGACGACCAATCAGGGAGGCCCGAAGCCGCCAAGCGCGGCAATTCGCTCTGCGTGCTCCGCTTTGATCGCTGCGGGAGCTTATGCGGGCCGCATAGATGACGGCCATTTGCCACCAGGGCGTAGTCATGGCTTGGCCGGTGATCTAGTTACGCGACGCCCTTCGTAATGCTCCGTTCAAAGACAAAATCGGCGGAAAAGTCCAGGATCGTCGGCGGAACGACGCTGAACAGGGTCGCTTGCGCGGTGTTGTGCAGCAAATACACTGTCCCACCAGGACGCGCCGTAGCTGTGAACGGCCCGGTGGCAGGGAGGCAGTCACGCGATGCTTAATAGAGGCACTTTTCCGACCGTTGAGGTGGCGTGGGCCGCTTCAGCATTGCGGCTCATGGCGCTGGCGGCAATGCTGTTGCTCATCGGCACGGTGCAATCGCGTACCCAGCAAACGCCCAGCGTTGCGGATGATGTAATCCAGGGCACGGTAAGCAGCAGCAACGGCCCGGAAGCCGGCGTCTGGATTATCGCGGAAACCACCGAGCTTCCGACCAAGTTCGTCAAGATTGTGGTGACCGACGACAATGGCCGCTATGTGCTGCCGCAATTGCCCAAAGCCAATTACGACATTTGGGTGCGCGGCTACGGCCTCGTAGATTCTCCCAAGACCAAGGTAGCGCCGGGCAGGGTGCTCGATCTGAAAGCGGTAGTGGCGGCGAATGACAAAGAAGCAGCGGAGTATTACCCGGCGCAATATTGGTATTCGATGCTGGAGATTCCGGAGAAGGCGCTGTTTCCTGGCACCGGGCCGGGCGGCAATGGCATGCCGGTCAAGCTGAAGAGCCAAGCCCAGTGGCTCGCCGTCCTTAAGACCCATTCGTGCAACTCCTGCCACCAGCTCGGCAATAAGGCCACCCGCACGATTTTGCCGGCGCTTGGCACTTTTGCGAACTCGTTTGAAGCCTGGAGTCACCGGGTGCAGGTGGGCCCATCTGCCGAAAGCATGGTACGCGGCATGGGTGAGCTCGACACGCAGCGCGTGCTTCGCAATTTCGCCTCCTGGACCGACCGGATCGCAGCGGGCGAACTGCCGAAGCGCAAGCCGCCGCGGCCGCAAGGAGTAGAGCGCAACGTTGTCGTGACGCTATGGGACTGGGGTGACGCCAAAACCTACCTGCATGATGAGATCGCGACCGACAAGCGCAATCCGACCGTCAACGCGTATGGCAAGATCTACAGCGCGCCGGAGGATTCAACTGACGATCTGCCGGTGCTCGATCCGGAGAAGAATAGCGTCAGCTACATAAAATCGGTCCCCAAGGATCCGAGCACGCCGAACACGAGCTTCATCGAGCGCGCGGGGTTCCCAAGTCTTCCCTCGCCTTACTGGGGCGCGGAGAGAATCTGGAAAAGCCAAACATCGGTACATAATCCGATGCTGGACGGCGGGGGACGCGTCTGGATGACCTCGCGCATCCGCCCGCCGCAAAACCCGGCTTTCTGCAAGGAAGGATCCGACCATCCTTCGGCCAAACTGTTCCCAATGAAAGAGGCGGGGCGCCACGTCGCGATGTACGATCCTAAAACGGAAAAGCTCGTGCATCTCGATACCTGCTTCACCACCCATCACCTTATTTTTGCGGAAGATGCCAACGATACGCTGTGGCTCTCCGGCGGCGGCGCACGCCAGCAGGTCGTCGGCTGGATCGACACCAAAAAATATTTGGAAACCGGCGACGCAGCGGCTTCGCAAGGCTGGTCTCCGATGATCCTCGACACTAACGGCAACGGCAGGCGCGACGAAGGCTATGCCCAGCCCGACCAGCCGGTCGACCCGGCAAAAGACAAGCGCATCATCGCCGGTCTTTACGGCATCGGATATGATCCGAATGACGGCACGATCTGGGGCTCGGTGCTTTCGATGCCGGGCGGGGTGATTCGCATCATCCCGGGAGAAAATCCTCCGGCCACCACGCTCGCGGAGTACTACGAGGTCCCGTTCAATGAGCCGAAAGCGGCGATCAATGGATTCGGCCCGCGCGGCGGGGACATTGACCGCAAAGGCGTGGTCTGGATTCCCCTCGCCAGCGGCCATCTTGCGAGCTTCGACCGTAAGAAATGTAAAAGTCCGCTCAACGGCCCGGCTGCGACCGGACGTCATTGTCCGGAAGGCTGGACTCTGTACCAATTCCCCGGCCCGCAGTTCGAAGGCCTGAATGAACCGGGCGCAGTGCAATCAAGCTATCAGACCTGGGTCGATCAGTTCGACACCTTCGGGCTCGGCGAGAATGTTCCCTTCGCAACCGGCAACCTGTCGGATTCGCTGGAAGGTCTGGTGCACGGAAAGTTCGTCACTTTGCGTGTGCCTTACCCCATGGGCTTTCATGCCAAGGGTCTCGACGGACGTATCGACGATCCGAACGGCGGCTGGAAAACCAAGGGACTGTGGTCGACTTATGCCGGCCGGGCGCCCTATCACATTGAGGGCGGCAAGGGCACTACCAGCAAGGTAGTCAAATTCCAGCTGCGGCCGGACCCGCTGGCGCACTGATCACGCACTGGCACGGGCGCGTCGGGTCTTCGGCAGCGCGCGCCCGCGCCCGCGGGTGGGCGTTAATGAAATCCGGCACGATCTTGCCGGATTTGGCTTTATGGCTAGCTTTCCAATCTTTAACTTGCCGGGCTCCGCCCGCTGCGTACCTTGTGTGGGTGGGCGATGACAGTGCCGGACTCGGTGAACCCGTGATCGGTACAGCGCCGATCTTCGGTTAGCGCCGGATCGGTTATTGGAGAACGGCCATGTGGAAACCCATTCTCGCCGGAACGGCGGCGCTCGCCGTCGTCGGCACGTCACTGGTCTATGCCCAGCAGCGCGATGACGGCTCCTCGCGATGGCGCGGCCATGGTGCGGATCGTTCGGTAAATCTTGAGCTGTCGCAGGAAGACCGCGCGGCTTTTACCGATGCACGTATCGCCGCCCTGAAGGCGGGGCTGCGGCTGACGCCCGATCAGGAGAAAAACTGGCTAGCCTTCGAGACCGCCCTGCGCGATCTCGCCGTGATGCATGAGCAACGCTACGCTGGCCGGCGGCAGGACGAGCCGCGCGTGGGTGATCGCACTGATAACGCAGACCGCCGGGCAGACCAAAGCTCGGTCGAGCGACTGCGCCGCCATGCCGAGATGATGACCAAGGCCGGCGAAAACCTCAAACGTCTTGCCGATGCGCAGGAGCCGCTTTACCAAAGCCTCGACGACAGCCAGAAGAATCGCTTCCAAATACTGTCGCGTGTCATCCGCCATTCGTACTTCGCGCAGATGCGGGGGCATGGCGACAGGATGCAAGACCACCACGGTATGATGCAGCGCCACCACGGCATGATGGGTGGCGAGCGCGGCATGATGCGTCGTGACCGCGACCGTGACGGCGATGACCGGCGGGGTCGGCGCGACATGCGTGGCGGCGACCGTGAACGCGGCGGTGGCATCATGATGGACGGCATGGGCGAGCAGCTCTAAGCCGAGCAACAGACAAGCCAAAAGCCGCCGGCGAGACCGGCGGCTTTTTTGACGAGCTGGTTCCTGCGCCGGAGCTCTCGCCGCTCAATCCGGATTGATGGCCGTCACTCTCCAGGAGCTGGAATCCATCATCACCCCATTCGGACCCAAATGCTTGGCGAGCTGCGCCTTCAGCGCCTGCGCGATTTCCTCATGCCGATCTTCCGCCAGCTTGCCAGCCTCACGGTAGATCTCGCCCGCCGGCCCAAGCGCGAGCTGGAAGTCGACGGCATCGTCGAGGTCCTTGCCGACGAAAACTTGAGCATCGATCCGCTCGAATTGAATGTCCTTATAGCCGGCGATTTCGAGCTGCTTGGTCACCACGCCGGTGTCGGCCATGGAAAAGGGACCGGGGCCGCAGGTCTGCGCGTTCTCGCCCGGCGGCGGCAGAAGGCGCAGTACGACGTCCTTGGCTGAACCGAGCCAGGGATTGTCCTTGATGCCGCGCCAAACGATCATCGTCATGATCCCGCCCGGCTTGAGACTTTTGCGCATATTGCGCAGGCCGGCGACCGGGTT
>JAXDOO010000290.1:0-4866 GCA_034668865.1 Alphaproteobacteria bacterium | reverse complement strand
ATCAGCCGGACGAAAAGGGGGTGAGGGGGCGCCGCCGGCTGGGGTCCGTGCGCAGTGCGATCCATCATTCCATCTGGTATGATTCTTCCGCAACGACGTTACATCGCCAATGACACCATGAGCACGCCCCTCGATCGCATCACGCCCGATCCGGACGTCATGGGCGGTCGGCCCTGCATTCGCAGTCTGCGCGTTCGGGTCGTCGACATCCTGGACATGCTAGGGGCCGGCGCGAGCCGCGCCGAAATCCTGGCGGACTATCCCTATCTCGAGGGCGACGACATCGGCGCGGCACTGGAATTCGCAGCCCATCCCCGACGACATTGGCGAAAACTTCTTCTCCTTCTCCGTAAGAGGACGTTGAGCAAGGCTACCCTTTGCCGCCGCCGCCTTGCTGCGCCATTTCGCATTACTAACAAAGGTCTCAATCTGGGGCAGTTGTCGCGATAGCACCTCGTGTCGTAGCCCGCTCCGCTCCGCTTCCATTTCTAAAACCGAAGAAGCTCTGTCGAGGGCAGACAGGCGTTCTTTGTCCTGATTCAGCCGCTCCGGCAGGGGCGTCCAACGACTGAAGAACGGGCGTCGGCGGCAAAGGCTGCTCGGTGAGCACCAGGCCCGCCAAATCGCCTAGTGCGCCCGCGAGAGCGTCGGCCTGATCTTGGTCGCGGCTCTCGTGCACGCAGGACAGCGCACGGACGAAGTTCATCCGGAGCGCGTGGTTTTCCCGGTCTCTTCCAAAGGCCAGGCCAGAATACGCTACACAGGTGCCGGCTGGTGCTCCCCGGACTTCCGAGCCTCTCGGGACAGGAACTGTCGTGGCAGACCGACGGGACTCCGTCACGCATTCGAAGCTATCGGATGCTTAGGCGGGACTCGGTTAGCGGCACGCGGGACCTGCGAGATAACCCATTCGCGGAATAGCTTGATTTTCGGACGGTCCAAGGCAGTGACCGGGCATATCAAGTGATACTGGAAGTCGGCCGGCAGCAGTTCTTCGAACGGGCGGACCAGCGAGCCTGTTTTCAGATCGTACTCAACCAGGGAGGTTCGCACGAGAGCCAAGCCCTCTCCTCGTTGGCAGGCTTGGATCATGTCCCGGAAGGTCTCAAAAGAAAGCGGCTTGTCGAGATAAGATTCTGCTTCCTCGATCCCCATCTTTTCCATCCAGCGCTGCCAATCCAACAGCGTATGGCGGGCGCCTCGATAACGGAGCAACGGCTGCGTTCTGAACCCCTCACGGGTGGGCAGCAGACGGGCTACGTCGGGACTGCACACAGGGAACTCGTCATCGTCCGTGATGCGGTCCGCGTGAACGCCTGCCCCGCCTGTTCCAAGCGTCACTGCGAAATCCACCTGCTGTTTGTAGAACAGCGGCTGCCGATACGTTTTGACCACGCTTACTTCCAAGCTTGGAAGGCTCGATCCCAGGCTTGCCAACTTGGGAAGCAGCCACTGTTCGGCAAACTCCGGACTGGACGCTATGCTGATCTTGTCAGAGACGGCAGCGCTTTGAGCCTCGGCCAAAGAGCGCGACAAGGAACCAAGTGAATGCTGAACCTGACGGTGAAGCTTGAGCCCGACGTCATTCAAGGCGACCTGCTTCGTCGACCTGGTCAGTAATGGGTGCCCCACCCAATTCTCTAATTGGCGGATTTGATGGCTGACTGCGGTCTGCGTGACGCCCAGTTCCTCAGCCGCCTTAGTAAAATGCTTCAGCCGTCCAACAGCCTCGAAAGTGCGAAGACACCCAAGCGGAGGCAGAGGCCTCACTATGAGCGACCGTTCATGATGAGCAACCGTTCATGATCCGCATGAGAACTATTCATTTTATTTTAGCGCGCGCGATCCGTAATGCTAGTGGGGCGTTGCACCATATCAATTCGAAATGCACCCGGAGAAGGCAAGACAGCCATCCGCGCTCGGAAATGCGTTCGAATGGTGCCTGGAGGTAGCGCAAGGCGCTCGTCCTTTTTGTGGGTCGTCTCTCTGGCTTTTATGGCGTTCCGGCCGCCACGGAGGGATCGCGCCCTTATGGCATGCGGCACCGGAGGAGGTGTCCTGATGTCCGAGGTCTAGGCAATGGAAAGCTTGTCGCATCTCGTGGATGTCCAGTCTGCATACGCGCTGGCAGACTCCCAGTGTCAGAAGCTGGGGGCGAATCATTTCGCTTACATCGTGCTCAACCTACCAGGCTCCAGGCATGGTCAATTCCCTTTTGTCCTGTCAAATCATCCAGTTGAATGGAGCAAAATGTATGACGAGCGACGGTATCTGGATCATGATCCCGTAATAGAAATAGGCTTAGCCAGCCTTCTGCCGTTCTCCTGGAATGCCGATATGAGGGACGTCTTCTCATATCGCTCTGATGACTACGAGGCTTCTGCGAGAATGTCTCCCGTTCAGAGGAGGCCGATGGAGGAGGCCGGACAGTTCGGTCTCAGATATGGGTACAGCATACCTATAGCAAAGCGCTCTGCATTGCCGCCGAGCAGTCGTGCACCTAACGGCGTCGCTCTCGGCTGCACAATGTGAGGGGCACAATGACATCGCTTTGACGCGCAGCCGCCATCAAGAGGTGCCATATGAGCTACCTCAGTCTACTGAAGGATTTGCCGAATCTCAGGATACTCATTCTTTCGCAAGTGCCTGCCGATCTTTCCGATTGGCTCGATTACATCGTCATCGGCTTGTTGGTGAGCTTCACTTGGCAGGCTGACCCGTTAGTCTTCGCTTGGCTAGGAGCCGCAATAGGTCTGCCTTACCTGATTGTAGGTCCTTTCGCCGGCGCGCTCGCAGATCGCTGGTCGCTGCGCTCGGTTCTTATTGTTTCAAACGTTCTTCGCGCCGCCACCACTATCTCTCTCTTCTTTGTCGCCGACATATTCTGGCTCCTTTCCGTGCTGGCTCTGCGAAGCTGCGTCGATTCGCTCTATTCGCCCGCGAAACAAATCGCGATCACCATGATCGTGCCGGAAGAGCGTCGCATGCTGGCGAACGGCTTGAGCCATGCGATCAACCAAGCGTCAAAGGTTCTTGGTCCCTCAAGCGGAGCTGCGCTGCTTCTACTAATGGATGCACGCAGCATCTTTCTCGTGAATGGGTGTGTCTCTCTTCTCGCCGCCGGCATCTTGCTGGGCTTCACGGTGTCGGCCGGCAGCGTAAAATCGGACCTCGGAGACACCAAGCCGACACTATTCAGCCTGTTGCTCGGTGGATTTACAGAAGTTTTGTCGAAGCCGATGCTGTTGCTGAGCCTCCTGATGATGACAGGCGGATACTTTTCTATCTTTTTATTTGATAGATTTACCCCCATACTTGTCAGAAATCTTGGATTTGCGCAGGACGTATACAGCTTGGCGGTGGTGGCCGTTGGCGCAGGCGGTGTGCTCGGAGCGCTGGGCGTAGGCACGGTCAGCCGAGAAGACAAAGGTTTCGATCTTATCGTCTTTGGTGCACTTGGTGTGGGGATCCTGCTTTTCGTGATAGGCGGACGGCCAATTCATGGCGTCACGCTCTCGGCAGCTGCATTCATAGGTGTTTTCTTCGGGCTCGGTGTTCTTACACCGCTGGTGGTTGTGCCTTTCAATACGATCTTGCAGCGTGAGGCCGACGCCAGCCGGGTCGGTAGCGTCTTTGCAGTGAATGAGGCGCTCAACGTCGGGGCTATGCTGACCGCGCCATTCGTTGGTGCGATCATTGCAGAGACCTATGGAATGGAGGCTCCGTTCTTGATCGGCGCCGCTGGCATGTCGGGCGTCGCTATGCTCGCCCTCGTTGTCCGTCTCGCCAGATCACGACCGTTTCGAACCCCGACGAAGTCTTAGGGCGATCCCCGGTCCTCGGGTTATGCTTGCGCGCGGCTCGAGGGCCGCGGCCTCACTACCTGAAATGGTAGCTTTTTCAAACTCCGCGCTGTGGCTACTTCAGTTCAGACTAAACCATGCAGATGGCGTCAACTGAAACGGAGTCGGAAATGATCAGCGAGAAACCGGCCGGCGACTCCAATCTGGAGGCCCTGCAGGCCGAGAATCGAAAGCTGCGCGTTACATTGGCAAAGCGCGATTGGCTTCTCGACGTCATAGAAAGTCACCGCTCACTGTCCACCAAAAGTCACGTGATCGAGCGGCGGGTCGACCTGTCGTCAGGTGAGTTTTTCGAGCGTTACTACGCACAGAATAGGCCGGTTGTTCTCGCTGGCGAGTTGTCACATTGGCCCGCGGTGCTTGAATGGTCGCCAGACGTATTGAAGGCAAAAATAGGTTCGCTTCCGGTTCAGTTCCAAGGCGACCGGGATACCGACCGGAACCACGAGCTTGTAAAGGACGCTCATAGTAGGGAACTGCCGTTCGATCAGTTTATCGACCTAATTACCAGCAAGGACGCCAGCAATAACGCCTACCTAACGGCCTACAATTCCGAAAGAGTTGAGCACGCGATGTCGAAGCTCAGTCCCGACCTCGGTACGCTTGATCGGTTTCTTGACCACAAACAGCAGCACCCTAACGGCATGATGTGGATCGGTCCGCGAGCATCGGCCAGACCGCTCTGCGCCCAAACGGACGGTTCAGAGGAATGTGCGCAAACGGCCGCTGCTGACCCGGAACAGACATTGGCTCGACGCCGTCTGAAGGTCGGAAGGTCCCCCGGTGCGGCACACATTCATTTGTGTCGTCCGGCCTAACAGCGAGACCCGGAACCTACTTCCGCCGGCCTCTGGGGAGATTCGGGGGCATCGGCTTGCTGGGCCGGGTCACTAAATCGACCAACGTCACGCGGCGGATTTGGCGCGCTCGGCGCGCTTGCGGTCGTTCGGGTCCAGAATGGCCTTGCGCAGCCGGATCGATTTCGGCGTCACCTCTACCAGCT
>JAXDOO010000289.1:0-6679 GCA_034668865.1 Alphaproteobacteria bacterium | reverse complement strand
GCCGGAGCCTTGTTTACCAGGTCGGCCGCAAGGGCCGGGGCCACCGAGGCGGCCAGCGCAACTACAGACCAAACGACTTTCTTCATTTCAAATCCCCCTCCGACGCCTCGGGCAGCAAAGGAGCCCTGAAATGCCGCCCGGTTTCGACGAAAATTTACGCATGCACAGAGGCAAAGCGGCAAGAATAAAGGATCGGCAGTTGCCGCCTTTTTAGGCGATTCCGGCGTTTGCAAATCGAAAGTGCGAAGTTGTGACAGAAAAGTCACAAAGCGGAGCGATCCCGGGAAAAGACGCGAGAAGCGCGGCGCGGGAACTGAGGAAGAGTACCGCCGCGAAAGGCGATTGCCGTCAGGCAATCAGCCGATAGGCTGGAAGGGTCAGAAATTCGATGAAGTTACCGCTCAGCGAAATCGAACGGAACAGCTCAATCGCTTCCGCGAATCGGCCTTCGGCGTAGACGTCCGCGCCGATTTCTTCTTCGACTCGCCGCATCTCCTCGCGCAACGCGCGCTCAAAGAACTCGCGCGTGACCGTTATGCCGTTTTCCAGCTTCGCGCCGTATTTGACCTGCTGCCAGATCTGCGCGCGGGAAATCTCGGCGGTGGCGGCATCTTCCATCAGGTTATAGATCGGCACCGCGCCGCGTCCGCGCAGCCAGGCTTCGATATATTGCACCCCGACGCGGATATTCAGACGGAAACCTTCCTCCGTCCTGGTGCCTTCGTGGATTTTCAGGAAGTCGTCACGCAGCACGCGCACATGCAGGCGCATACGGCTGACCTGATTTGCCTGCGGCATCAGCCGGTCGAATACTCCCTTCGCCACCGGAACCAGATCGGGATGTGCCACCCAGGTGCCGTCATAGCCGTCGCGCACTTCGCGCTCCTTGTCGGCGCGCACCTTGGCGAAAGCGCGCTCGTTGGCCTCGGGATCGTTCTTGATCGGGATCTGCGCCGCCATACCGCCCATGGCGAAAGCGCCGCGCCGATGACAGGTGCGCACCAGCAGCGCCGCATAGGCGCCGAGGAAGGCCTCGCCCATTACCACCTGGCCGCGGTCGGGCAGGATGTAGTTCGGGTTCTTTGCGAAGGTCTTGATGAAGGAAAAGATAAAATCCCAGCGGCCGGCATTCATGCCGACGATATGCTCGCGCATTTCCCAAAGGATTTCGTCCATCTCGAAGGCGGCGGGCAGCGTTTCGATCAGCACAGTGGCCTTGATCGAGCCCTGGGGGATGCCGAGCTTCTCCTGCGCGAATCGGAAGACCTCGTTCCACAGCCGCGCCTCACGGTGGCTCTCGAGCTTGGGCAGATAGAAATAAGGTCCGGTACCTTTTGCAATCTGCGCCTTGGCGTTGTGGAAAAACGCCAGCCCGAAATCGAACAACGCCCCGGAGATCGGCGCGCCGTCGACAAAAAGATGCGATTCGGGCAGATGCCAGCCGCGTGGACGCACGATTAGCACGGCGGGATTTGGGCCCACCGCGTAGTGCTTGCCGCTCTCCGGATCGGTGAAGGCGATCTTCCCTGCCCACAGGTCTTTCAGATTTACCTGGCCGGCGATGTTGTTGACCCAAGTCGGCGAAGTGGCGTCCTCGAAGTCCGCCATGTAGTGGGTCGCGCCGGAATTCAGTGCATTGACGATCATTTTGCGGTCGACCGGACCGGTGATCTCCACCCGGCGGTCTTGCAGGTCGGAGGGAATCGGCGCGACCTGCCATTCGCGGTCGCGAACCTCTTTCATCTCCGAAAGGAAGTCCGGCAATTCGCCGGCATCAAATCGTTTCTGCCGCTCAGCGCGGACGGCGAGCAACGCCTTGCGCTGCGAATCGAATTTGCGATGCAGCTCGGCAAGGAAAGCCAGCGCCGCCGGGCTGAGGACCTCGTCCACCCGAGGCGCCCGGGGCGCCTTGACCGTAACGCCGGGCACGGCACGCCGGCCCTTCATCACTGGCCGTAGCCGGGTGTCGCGCCGCGTGCCGCGGCGGCGAGCGCCTGCCGCGTCTTTGGAGGACCGCGGCAAGGCAAGGGCACGAACATGGATTCCCGCCCGCCCGTTGCCGCGGATCACCGTCTTGATGGGAGCAGCGACAACGGATTTGGAACCGGCGCGCGCCGGCCTGCGCTTAGCTGCACGCGCCTTGCCTGCGGCGCCGGCTTTCGCCGCCGCCTCGTTGGCAGATTTCCGTCGGGCGAGGACGCCAGAGGTGCGGCGGGCCCTCTTGCGAGACTTTGCCGCCTTGATCTTGCTCCGGGGGCGTTGCGCCGCGGAACGCTTGGCCCGCCCTTTGGTGGGGCGCGCCTTGCGCTTACGGCGTGATTTCTTCCCCGACTTACCCCTTGTTGCCTTCATTTCCGTCGGTGCTGCTGCCGAACGGATTCATACCGCCGAGCATGGATCCGAATCCCATTCCCGCAGAGCTCGATTCTGACGAGATGCTCGACCTCGGCTTCGAGGCGCTACGCTTTTTGGGAGCGGCCTTGCGGGCAGTCTTCTTGGCAGCGGATTTCCGTTTGGCACCGCCGCGCCGGGCCTTCGCGGTCTTCCTCTTGGCCGACCTGCCCTTGGCTCGACGCGTCGTGGCCTTCCTCGCCTTCTTACGGCCTTTACTCTTGGACTTCTTCGCTTTCTTCGCCATGGTCTTCTCTCCTGTTGGCGCTACGGTCCGGTGCTTCGCTCGACCTCAACTGCTTTTCTCGAGGCCGCCGCCGCCGAACCCTTCCTCAGATCGCCGCTATCGGCCAGCGCTGCCGGCGCGGTACTGAACTTGGTACGCAACCCTTCCGGTGCAGGGCCGCCAGTCGCCCAATCGATAAGCTCGACCGTATGCACCACCGGTATGCCCGTGCCTGTCGCAATCTGTGTGATGCAGCCGATATTGCCGGCGGCGATCACGTCAGGCTTGAGCAACTCGATATTCGCGATCTTGCGATCACGCAACTTGGTCGCTAGCTGTGGCTGCAGGATGTTGTAGGTCCCAGCCGAGCCGCAACACAGATGACCTTCTGGTACATCTTTGACCACGAAGCCGCACTTGGAAAGCAATTCTTTCGGTTCGTGTGTGATTTTCTGTCCGTGCTGCAACGAGCAGGCGGAATGATACGCGACGATGATGTCATTCCGAGATGCGAGACGCGGCAGTTTCAGCGCGGCTAGATATTCCGAGATATCCATCGCGAGCGCGGAAATCGCGGCGGCTTTTTCGGCATAAGCCGGATCGGCCCGGAGCATGAAACCGTAGTCTTTCACGGTAGTTCCGCAGCCCGACGTGGTGATCAGAATGGCGTCAAGGCCGTTCACCATCTCGTGCGTCCAAGCGTCGATATTGGCCCGCGCGGACGCCAGCGCTTCCGCCTCGCGACCCATGTGATGGGTGAGCGAGCCGCAGCACCCCTCGCCTTCCGCCAGCACCACTTCAATGCCGTGACGGTTCAGCACCCGGATCGCCGATTCGTTGATGGAGGGAGAGAGAATCGGGTTGACGCAGCCATCGAGCAGCGCGACGCGCCCGCGGCGCGGCCCTTCCGCCGGAAAGACGCGGCGGTTCCGTTCCGGCGGCTGCGGCGGCAGCCGCATAGGCGCGAGCCGCAGCATCGCAGCGATGCGGTCGAGGCCCAGGAAGGATAGGACCGGCGCCAGCGGCCGGCCGATCAGCGCCAGCCCAATGGCGAGCCGGAACCGCTCCGGATAGGGCAGCACCGAGGCCAGGAGATTGCGCAGCAGACGGTCGAAGAAAGGGCGCCGGTAGGTCTTCTCGATGTGCTCCCGCGCATGGTCGACCAGGTGCATGTAATGCACCCCCGAAGGACAGGTCGTCATGCAGGCCAGGCACGACAGGCAACGGTCAATATGCTTCACCACCTCGGGGGTCGCCGGCTGATCGTGCTCCAGCATCTCCTTGATCAGGTAGATGCGGCCGCGCGGCGAATCGAGCTCGTCATTCAGGAGCACATAGGTGGGGCAGGTGGCGGTGCAGAAGCCACAATGCACGCAGCTGCGCAGGATCTTTTCCGATTCGGCGGTCTGCGGATCCGCGAGCTGGGCTAAGCTGAAACTGGTCTGCATTCTATGTTCCTGCCCACATACGCCCTGGATTGAGCACGCCCTTGGGGTCGAAGCTCTCCTTCACCCGCCGGGTCAATGCGGCAAGGCCGCTGTCCTGCGGCGGGAACACGTTCACCGCGGCGCGGACCGCGGCAGCAGCACGGATCAGCGTGGCATGCCCGCCTGCGGCGGCGACCGCGCGGTGCACCAATGCTGCGCCGGCATCCGCTGACGGCAAGGTTTCGACCCAGATCAGCCCACCCGCCCAGTCGTAGAACACCTGCGCGCCCGCCTGCCGCATGATGGCGGCGGCGACTTCAGCGCCCTTGCTGGGCAACGTGGAAATCCGCCAGAGCGGGCGCTCAGCGGCGCCAGTGGCGGCGAAGGGACAGACATCGCGCAGACACTGCCAGAAGGCGCGCGATTCGGATTCCGCCAGTAGATCGAGCTCGCCAAAACGGCGCATGAGTTGCTCCAGCGCGATCTTGCGATGGCTAACCGAGGGAGCAAAGCCTTCCAACCGAAAGGCCGTTAGGCTGGTGCGGTGGATATGTCCGGGCGCGCGCAACGCCACGGTCGCCGGCAGATGCGCCGCGCCCGACACATCGCAAGACGATCCCATCGCCGCCACCAGGGCGCTGACCGCCGTCTGGTCGTTGAGGCCGAGCACCAGCAAGGTTTCTTCGGTCTCTGCGCGCGGCAAGGTCTTGATGGTGACGTCGGTCATGGCTGCGAGCGTGCCCCAGGAGCCCGCCATCAGCTTGCATAGGTCGTAGCCGGTGACGTTCTTCACCACCCGGCCGCCCGATTTGATGGACTCGCCGCGCCCGGTCACCGCCGAGAAGCCAAGAAAATGGTCGCGCGCGGCGCCCGCCTTGACCCGGCGCGGACCGGAAAGATTGGCCGCCAGCACACCGCCGATGGTGCCCTGTCCCGCCCGACCGCCCAATACAGGGCCGTAGTCCATCGGCTCGAAGGCCAGCATTTGGCCTCTGGATTCGACCAGCGTCTCGATTTCGGCGATCGGCGTGCCCACTCGGGCGGAGAGCACCAGTTCCTCTGGCTCGTAGAGCGTCACCCCGGAGAGGCCGGAAAGATCGAGCGTGAGATCGGTCTGACTGGGCCGGCCAACCGCACGCTTTGACCCGCCGCCGACGATTTCCAGCGGCTTGTCGCCGTCAAGCGCCCAGCGCACGGCTTCCTCGACCTCCTTGACGTCGCGGGGTTTCACCGTGTCGGGCATGTGGAAAACTAAAACCTCGGGATGTCCGGAAACGGCAGCTTGCCGCCGCTGACATGCACGCGGCCAAGCTCGGCGCAGCGGTGCAGCGTCGGAAAAACCTTCCCCGGGTTGAGCAGACCCTTGCCGTCGAAGGCGCATTTGAGCCGCTGCTGCTGGTTGAGATCGGTCTCGCTGAACATTGTCGGCATCAGGTCGCGTTTTTCCACGCCGACGCCGTGCTCGCCGGTGAGCACGCCGCCGACTTCCACGCAAAGCTTGAGAATGTCGGAGCCAAAGCCCTCCGCGCGCTCCAGCTCGCCCGGCTGATTGGCGTCGTAAAGAATGAGTGGATGCAGGTTGCCGTCGCCTGCGTGGAAGACGTTGGCAACGCGCAGGCCGTATTGCTGTGACAGCTCTTTGATCCGATGCAGCACCGCGGGCAGGCGGGCGCGCGGGATGGTGCCGTCCATGCAAAAGTAATCCGGCGACAGGCGACCCATGGCGCCGAAAGCCGCCTTGCGCCCCGACCAGAATAGCAGCCGCTCCGCCTCGGAATTGGATACCTGGCAGGTAACCGCACGGCATTCGCGAGCAATGGCTTCCACACGCGCGCAGAGATGGTCGACCTCGGCCTGCGGGCCATCCAGCTCCACGATCAGCAGGGCCTCCACATCGAGCGGATAACCGGCGTGGACGAAAGCCTCCACCGCCTGGATGGCGGGCTTGTCCATCATTTCCATGCCGCTTGGGATTATGCCCGCGCCGATGACGCGGCTGACGCAAGCGCCGGCGTCTTCCGATGACGGAAAGCCGACCAGCAAGGCGCGGGCGGTCTCGGGCCTTTTCAGCAGCCGCACGGTCACCTCGGTGACGACGCCGAGCAATCCTTCCGAGCCGGTGACGATGCCGAGAAGGTCATAGCCGCCGCTGTCGAAATGGCTGCCGCCGAGGCGCACGATCTCACCGGTCATCAGCACCATTTCGCAGCCGAGCAGGTTGTTGGTGGTCATCCCGTATTTCAGGCAATGCACGCCACCGGAATTTTCCGCCACATTGCCACCGATGGTGCAGGCGATCTGCGAGGACGGATCGGGGGCATAATAGAAACCTTGGTGCGCAACCGCGTCACTGATGGCAAGATTGGTGACCCCAGGCTCCACCACCGCCAGCCTGTTCTGATAATCGATCTCTCGAATGCGGTTGAACTTCGCCATGCCGAGCAGCACCCCGTCCGCAAGCGGCAGCGCGCCGCCCGACAGCGAGGTGCCCGCCCCGCGCGGCACTACCTTGATGCCGTTCTCGTGGCAGTAACGCAGCACGGCCGACACCTGCGCTGTCGTCTCCGGCAGCACCACAAGCATGGGAAGCTGGCGATAGGCGGTGAGCCCGTCCGATTCATACGGTCGCATTTCC
>JAXDOO010000288.1:0-5118 GCA_034668865.1 Alphaproteobacteria bacterium | reverse complement strand
GGACCACATGCGCCCCGCCGCGCCGGTCAGCCACGGCCTGGTGCGCGGGCAGACGCAGAAATTCCGCGTGCTGGACAACGATTCGCGGGGCGAGCCGAAGGGCCAGGGCGGCGGCGGAGCCAAGGCGGCGGGCTCCGGGGTGATCGCGGCGATCTCGCCGGCCAAGCCGATTCTCGGCGGGGGCGGCGGCGGCGCGGCGACGGCGTTCCGCCGCGACGTGGCGCCGGCGCCGGAGGCGAGCCCGGCGGGCGAGCCGGCCGGCTTCGCCGCCAACGCCCCGCACGCGCACGCGCACGCGGCGGGGCACGCCCCGGCGCAGAGCAAGGCCGCCAAGGCGGCGGAGGCGCGGATGAAGGGCTATGAGGGCGAAAACTGCGGCGAGTGCGGGAATTTTACCATGGTGCGCAACGGCACGTGTTTGAAATGCGACACGTGCGGGAGCACCAGCGGGTGTAGTTGAGCATTCCAATCAACTCCGGCTTCCCGCCACCGTCCAGCGCCGTGACGCCGGGAATCATATTGACTGGCCATTTCAGTTATAAGTAGAATGCAAGCCATTGCGGAGGTGACATATGCGCACCATACGATCGTGGTCGGCATTTCCGAAAATTGCCTGCTGTACCGGATCTCTGCTTCTTAGCGCAGGCGCAGCATTAGCACAGATTCCGGATCAATATCTAACCAGAGAGCCGGCTAACCGATTAGCGCTGGTAATCGGAAACGTCGAATACATCAATGCTGACCGACTTCCCGGTTCCGACGACGACGCCCATTTGGTTGCGACAACTCTTTCTTCTTTAGGGTTTGATGTTACCGAGGCCATTAACGTCTCCAGCCGCTCGGAATTCATCCATGAATATCTACTACCCTTCGTTAATTCCGTTGAGGAGGGTTCCTTTGTCATTTTCTACTTTTCCGGACATGGATTTACTTATGGAGGTGACAGCTATTTGCTTCCACTAGACTTCCCCCAGAAGGTGAAGCCAAACGAGGTGTTTAGAACGTTTATTGCAGAGAACAGCGTGCGCGACCTGCTCATGGAGAGAGACCCTGGCGTTTTGCTTGTATTCCTTGACTCCTGCCGGAATATTGCCGCGTTCATTGACGATCAGTCGCCGGAGACCAAATCCGGACTTGCCAAGGGTCTACCAGCACTGCCGCCGCCACCTCAAAACGTCGTTATTGGGTATTCCACGGCTCCTGGTTCGATCTCAACGGGCAGCTCCGTGGATAAGGTGAGTATCTATACTGAAGTCCTCGCTGACTTTTTACCGAAGGACGGTATGGAATTCACCGATATCCGAAGGGAAGTTCATTTTGAAGTTAGCGACCGCACGGCTAATGGACAGATCCCATGGTTCAGCGAATCCTCATCGGCGTTCGTTTTCTTCAGACGCTCGGAAAAGGTGGCGGAAGAGGAAAGGACAACTTGGCTGGCCACGCTTGAGACCGGGCAGTCTAAGGCCGTTCGTCGCTTCCTGAAGCTCTATAGCGTGAGCGATTACGCTAAAGTGGCGCGGCGCTGGATTGCCGATCAGTCCGATGCCGCAAGCGACTTTTTCACTCACGTTTCGCCTTTCGCTGCCGAGATCGCCTGGGAGCAGCCATCCGCCGTACCTGTGGTTGCGAACCGGGTTTTCGGTCCCGTTGCCCTGGACAGGACGGCAGTGGCTGTGGACGGAGTGGAGAACGTACCTCCCTCGCTCGCTGGCGTTGTTCTTAGTACAGGCGCAGCACCGCAATCGGAAGTCTCGGGTCGAATACTCGCGGGACATGGTGAAGGAATCGCGCTCACGTCGATCGAGGCCCGCAGCGCGCCGGACCGCAGTTCCCCGGTCGTCCAGACTTTCGAGTACGGAGATCACCTCGTGATCGAGAGCGTCACCATGCCGGATGACGACAGCACGTGGCTGCAGATAGCCCCGGAGGAAGGGGCGTCGGCATACATAGCGATACCTGAAAGCAACCAGCCGCAACAGGTCGAGATTGGCGAGCCCCGCCTGGGATTGATGGTGCCGCCGAAAACCGGGGCGGCGCTGCCGACTCTAGTCGATGGAGACCGCTTGATCGAGGCGATCAAGGAATTGCGTGAGGGTGGGGAGAGTATCTCCTGGGTGTCGATCGCAACGCCCCGCGCCGATTCCCCGCAAATGCAGGACATACTTGCACTGCGCGCTGCACATGTTAGCGCGATACTGACCGACTATGGTATACGGCGCGGGATAATTACCAGCGTGGAGGAGCAGGATTTTACGGGAGAAAACATTAGGGTGCGAGTGTTTGTTAACTAAGTGGAGGAAGACGCTATGCACAAATACGGATTGGCGGCTGGAGTGTTGGCCCTGATGCTGTCTGGACCGGCAGCAGAGGCGCAAGTCGGAGACGAGGTGCTCGACGCGAATACATATCAACCCCGGGGCGCCAAGGAATACGACGAGGCGGCTCTACGCTACTTGCGGAAAGAGCGTCCCAAGATAGTAGGTGGCGTGCCTGCCGACGAAGGCGAATACCCATATCAAGCATCCCTTCTGATTTCCTGGATAAGTGACCCCACGGGCGCGCATTTTTGCGGGGCCTCCGTGCTCAATGAACGCTGGGTTCTGACGGCATCGCACTGTTTGGATGGTCTTGCGATTGAGGACTTCCACGTGGCTGCTGGAGCGAATCACCTGGAGCAGGGCATCTTGAGGATCAACGCGCAGCGCAAGATCATGCACAAGCAGTACAATTCGGGTACTACTGACAACGACATCGCGCTCGTCGAGCTCAGAGATCCGCTCCCGCTTGGCCCGAAGATCCAGCCCATCTCGCTGCTTGCAGCCGACGCCGAGGAAGGGGAGCTTGAAGAGGAGCGCAAGCTTTGGGTAACCGGCTGGGGCGCAACAGAGCAAGGTGGGCCGGTTGTGAAGGATTTGCGCGAGGTCGACGTGCCGTTCGTGACACGCAACGTGTGCAATGACCCTTTGAGCTATAACGGCGCCGTGACGGAGAATATGATTTGCGCAGGTCAAGCCGAGGGTGGCACCGATTCCTGTCAGGGGGATAGCGGCGGGCCCCTGGTCCTGGACCCCGCGGATGAGACAACAAAGCTAGCCGGAATTGTCAGCTGGGGCGAAGGATGCGCACTGCCGGGCAAATACGGTGTATATACTCGCGTTGCACGCTACGGAGACTGGGTTGAAAAGTGCATGGCGAATCCGGACACCTGCCAAGACTAGCAACCTGGCGCACTGGCAGCGGATCCGACCAGCCCTACGTTCTCCCTTATCCGACCGCTTCCGCGGCCACCTTCCCCCCCAGGGGGAAGGTTTTTGCGACGGCGCTTGGGGCGCCTCCGCGCCGCTAGGCTTGCGCCAGCCTTTCCCGGGCGCCGGCGGCGATTTCCAACAGGCTTTCGCGCGATATGGTGGGAAAATCACGGCTGACGATCCGGGTCATGCCACTCGGCAGCTTTTCATCAAAGATCTCGCCGCGAACCATCTGGTCGCTGAGCGCGTCGCCGGCACGGTGCGGCGCGAGGTGGACGTGGAAATGCGGAATGCCGTCCCCAAAAATGTAGATGTAGACGATCTCCGCGCCGCTCGCCGCTTTCAGCGCGCGCGTGCTTGCCGCCAGGACCGCGCCGAAGGTCTGCGCCTCGTCGCCATCCAGATCGGTGACGAAGGGGATGTGGCGCTTCGGCTCGAGGTAGGCAAAGCCGGGCACTTCCGTCGCCAGGCTGACGGTCAGCCGCCAATGCGCATCCTGCCAGACCTCGATGCGTTCGAGGTCTTCATCGGCGGCGGCGCCGCGGCACATCGGGCACTCGCTCCTGGGCATGATGCGATCTCCCTCGCGGCGACCCGCGCCTGACGATCGATCGAAGCGCTGCGCTGGAGGCGCCGCGCCCTCGGTTCTACCCCTCATCCGACCGCTCCGCGGCCACCTTCCCCCACAAGGGGGGAAGGTTTTAAGCGCGGCGCGCTCCCTTCGCCGCTAGCGCGGCGGCGCGGGCGGGAGCGAGAGCAGGCGCCGCGCCTCAGCCGCCGTCGCCACGGGCCGGTCGTATTCCGCGCAGAGATCGGCGACGCGGCGCACCAGCTCGGCATTGCCCGACGTGAGGCGGTCGCGGTCGAGGCGGATGTTGTCTTCCATGCCCGTGCGGCAATGGCCGCCCAGCTCCAGGCACCAGCGGTTCACCTCCAGCTGGGCGCGGCCGATGCCGGCCGCCGTCCAGGTGGCGTCGGGCATCAGCCGCTTCAGCTCGGCCAGCTCGAAATCGAGGATTTGGCGAAGCGGCGGCAGCGCGTTTTTGATGCCGAACACGAATTGCACGTGCAGCGGCCGGGGGATGAGGCCTTCGTCGGCGAGCTCGACGCCCGAATAGAGCATCGCCAGGTCAAAGACCTCGATCTCCGGCTTGACGCCGTAGCGGAGCATTTCTGCCGCAAGCTCGCGCACGAAGGCGGGCGGGTTCTCGTAGACGATAGTGGGGAAGTTGACCGAGCCGGTGGCGAGCGAGGCCATGTCGGGCCGCAGGTGCAGCATCGCGCCGCGCTGCGCCGGCTCGCGGCCGCGCCCGCCGGTGGAGAACTGGACGATGATGTCCGGGCAATGCTTGCGGACGCCGTCCTGGAACGCCGCGAAGCGCTTTGGGTCGGATGAGGGGCGCTGGTCCTCGTCGCGGACATGCACGTGCACCAGCGCGGCGCCGGCCTCGTAGGCCTCGTGCGTCGCCTCGATCTGCTCGGCGACGCTGACCGGA
Source organism: Alphaproteobacteria bacterium (assembly GCA_034668865.1). GTDB lineage: Bacteria > Pseudomonadota > Alphaproteobacteria > Rhizobiales > Xanthobacteraceae > CANKHA01. The sequence goes on along the minus strand of JAXDOO010000288.1, from coordinate 374 downwards.
AGCGCCGGGTTGTCCTCCTTGCGCGGCACCGAGCCGGTGATGGCGACGGCGATGATGCAGGGCTCGGTCATCGGCATTCCGCGGGCGCGCCAGGATCGGGACGGCGGCTCATGCGACGCCGCATAGTCTGCCGCCCATGCACATTCAAGGATTCCGGGGACCCGATCTACTTGCTGCGTGGCCGCATCAGCGCATTCGCTTCGGCGAACGGCATGGCGTTGCCGGCAAAACCGAACGTGCCGCGATTTCGGATCTCGCGTGCGGCAGCCGCAAGTGCGCCAAGTGCGGTGCGGGCGAGCGAGGAGCCAAGGCTGATCCGCTTGACGCCGGCCTCGGCAAGCTCGGCCACCGAATAGGGATTTCCGGCAAGCCCG
>JAXDOO010000287.1:0-5663 GCA_034668865.1 Alphaproteobacteria bacterium | reverse complement strand
CAAAAGGATAGACGACGGTGCCGGCGCCCAACGAAGTGTGGCCGGTAATATGCACATGCGCGATGAGCCGGCAGTCGTCATCGATCACAACATTCGGGCCGACCACGCAATAGGGGCCAACCGACACGTTCTTGCCGAGGGCCGCGCCGGATTCTATCCGCGCAGTCGGGTCTATGGCGGCCATGTTATCCCCTCAAGCGTCCGCGATCATGGCACCAACTTCGGCCTCGGCCACCAGCTGGCCCGCGACCTTCGCCTCACCTCGAAACCACCACATGGTTTTGCGACTGGCGATTTTGGTCATGTGATATTCGATCGTTTGGCCCGGCAGCACCGGCTTGCGAAATTTCGCTTTATCGACGGTGAGGAAATAAACCGACTGCGGCTTTGTCCTTTCCCGACGGGAATAGATACACAGCACTCCGCCGGTCTGCGCCATTCCCTCAATCAACAGCACGCCGGGGAATACCGGGTTGCCGGGAAAGTGGCCCTGGAACTGCGGCTCGTTGATCGTGACGTTCTTGATCCCGATCGCGCATTCGTCGCGCACCATGCCCACTACGCGATCGATCATCAGGAACGGGTAGCGGTGGGGCAGAGAGTTGAGGATCGCCGCGATATCGGCGGATTCAAGTGTGGTCGCATCCTCGTTCATTCTCATCCTCACCGCTCGTCCGGACCCGCCGCTGGCGAGCTACCATTTCTATTTTCCTGCGCAAGCCGCTCGACCAACAGCAACTCTCGGAACCATTGTTTCACCGGCTTGGCCGGGGTGCCTCCCCACCGGGCGCCCGCTGGCACGTCGCCATTGACGTTGCTGGTTGCGGCAATCTGCGCACCTTCTCCGATTGTGACGTGATTGTTCACGGCGACCCTACCGCCGAGCACCACCAGATCCTCCAGTGTTGCGCTGCCGGAAATCGCCGTCTGCGCGACAAGAATGCAATGGCGGCCAATCACCACATTGTGGCCGACCTGCACCAGATTGTCGATCTTGGTACCTTCACCGATTACGGTATCGCGGATTGCGCCGCGGTCGACAGTGGTGCCGGCGCCAATTTCCACGTTGTCCTGGACGATGACCCGCCCGATCTGCGGCACTTTCAAATGCGCGCCTTTGTCCGCGACATAACCGAATCCGTCCTGACCGAGGTGGCAGCCGGGATGGATGAGAACGCGATCGCCGATCAGGCAATGCGTCAGGGTGGTGGCGGCGCCGATCGAACAGTCGCGGCCGATCCGTACGTTCGGGCCGATCACGGCGTTCGGACCGATGACGGTACCGGCGCCGATCTCCGCGCGGGGCCCGATGACAGCCCCGGGATCGACCACTACGCCATTCTCCAGCCGCGCGGACGCGTGCACGAAGGTGCCGGGCGCGATGCCCGTAGCATCGAATAGCGAGGACGGGCGCAACGCATCCGGATAGAGCTCCCGCATCACCGTCACAAAGGCGCGATAGGGGTCTCGGGCGAGTAGAACAGCCACGCCTTTGGGCGCCTTGTTTTCAAAACGCTTTGTCAGCAGGCAGGCGCCAGCCCTCGTTGCCGTGAACTGATCGACATACTTGGCGTTGTCGAAAAAAGTCAGGTCGCATGGGCCCGCCCGATCGATCGGCGCGACATCGCCGATAGGACGATCGAGCGGCGTTCCATCACGCGCCTCCGCGCCGGTCAGCCGAACAATGTCGCCCACCGTCAGCTTCCGCGCCGGCTCGAAGTAAAAGGGCTCGGTCATCCGATACCGGTGGGGGCGCCGGCGCAGCCGCGATTAGAACTTAGCACCGCCGCCGAAGCTGATTTCCTGAGTGCGGTCGTAGCTCGTCTTGCTGAGAGCAATCGCGTAGTCGAGGCGCAGCGGGCCGAACGGGGACGCCCAAACTATGCCAGCACCAACCGAGGACCGGATCACCCTCTCGTCCTGCAGCTGCAGCCTTTCGCCCGTTTGGGGGAAGAAGGTCGGGCCGTCGTAACCCCAAGCATCGCCCACGTCCGCATAGAGAGCGACCTTCAGACCGACCTCCTTCGGCATGAAGAACAGCGGATATTGGACTTCCGCGCTCGCGCCCCAGAAATGCGTGGCGCCCAGGGAGCCGCCCGGGAACTCATCTCGCGGCACCTCGCGCGGCCCAATGCCGCTCGGAGCGAAGCCGCGCACCAGCGTCGGACCGAGCTGGAAATGATCGAGCATCCGCAGGTCCTTGTCGCCCCATTGGCTCAAGTTTCCGCCCTGCAGGCGCAGGACCCCGATGGCGTCGGAGAGGATCTCCTGATACCAGCGGAAATCGATCGCGGAACGGATGAAGTTCACGTCGCCGCCGACGCCCGCAAAATCCTGTTTGAATTCGATGGCAATGCCTTTTGTCGGATTCCGGTTGTCGTCGACGGTATTGTAGCCAAGCGAGTACCCAACCAGCGAGGTCAGGACAGCGCCCTGCGCGAGCTCGATGCGAACCGGTAGAGACGCCTCGCCATTCTCATAGCATTTGTTGTCTGGCTCAACAGGCGGCACTTTGTTAATGCAGTTGTTCAAATTATTGGCTAGCGTAATGTCCTGCTGATAAATCGAATAGCGCAGGCCAAGCTTGACCTCCTCGGTCAAAGCAAAGCCGAGGCGTAAGGTCGTGCCATACACTTCGCTGCCGTAGGTAAGGTAAGGCGTCGGCTCACTCTGTTTAGCGAAAAGATCGATGCCGCCTGACATGCGGTAGCCAAGCAGGAAAGGCTCCGCATAGGAAAGCTCCAGGGCCTTGGTGTATTCGCCGTAGCGCACCGTCGCCTTGCCGTATTTGCCTTCGCCGAACATATTGCGTTCGGCGACGCTGATTTCAGAGACGATACCGTCGGTCGACGAATAGCCCCCCGCGATCTGGAATTCGCCGGTGGCCTGGTCCTCGACGTCGACGTTCAATACCACCCGATCGGGCGCGGAGCCCGGCTCAGTGCCGATCTTGACGGTCTTGAAATAGGCGAGGTTCTTGAGTCGGCGCTCAGCGCGGTCGATCAGCGCACGGTTGTAGGCGTCGCCTTCGGACACGTCGAACTCGCGGCGAATGACATAATCGCGGGTGCGCGTGTTGCCCCGAATATTGATGCGCTCAATATAGGCGCGCGGACCTTCTTCCACCAAGAAGACGAGATTAACCGTCAGGTTATTGAAGTCGCGGTCCCCGCGCGGACGCACGGCAGCGAAGGCGTAGCCGCGCTTCGACACCTCGATCGTCATCGCTTCAACGGTCTTCTCGACAGCCTCGACGCTGTATACGTCTCCCGGCCGCGAGCGCAGCACTGTATTCAGCGACGCGCCGCTGATGGCGCCTACGTTGGATTGCACGTCGACGGAGCCGATGCGGTATTGCTGGCCTTCCTCGATGTTGAAGGTGACAACGAAACCCTGCAACGCAGGGTCGTATTCGCTCACCGCTGAGACGATGCGCACGTCCGCATAACCGCGGTTGAGATAGAAGCGGCGCAGCAGGTCGCGGTCCGCCTCCAGGCGGTCCGGATCATAGACGTCGGATGTCTGCAGGAAGCTCAGCCAGTTGCTCTGGCTGGTCTTGATGACATCCTTTAGTCGGAAAGACGAATAGGCGCGGTTGCCGGCGAAATCGATGCGCTTGACGCCGGTCTTTTGTCCCTCGGTGATCTCGTAGACCAAATCAACCCGGTTGTTCGGCAGCTCGATAACCTTCGGCACCACGCGGACGTCATAGCGGCCCGCGCGCCGGTAGACTTCGACGATGCGCTGGGTGTCCGCCTGAATCATCGGGCGAGAGAAAGTGCCGCGCGGCTTGGACTGAACCTCGAGCGAGAGTTGCTCGTCCTTGAGCTTTTTATTGCCTTCGAAAGCGACGCGATTAAGCACGGAATTTTCGACCACCGTCACCACCAAGCGGCCGCCCGGCTGACTAATGCGCACGTCCTGAAAAAGGCCTGTGGCGTAGAGTGCCTTCAGGCCAGCGTCGATTTTAGCAGCGTCGAGGCGCTCGCCCGCGCCGGCACGGAAATAGGAACGGATGGTGTCGGCTTCGACCCTCCGGTTGCCTTCAACAACAATGCTGGAGCCCTGCGCAAAAGCCGGCACGACTGTCAGTAATGTGGTACCGACAGAACCAGCAACAACCCCGCCAAGGACACACCCGGCCAAGCCGAGGCCCCGGAAAAAACTCGCCCAAAGTCTCATCCGTAACACGCCCTTTGTAATTCTTAGCCGCCCCCGGGGGCGAACGACGGAGCCCGACGATTCCTAGCTTGTACAGGCTTTCCCCCGAGGCGCAACCGACTTTCCCCTCCGCGGCTTCTTTACCCTCAAAAAGTTGCCTTCGTGCAACGGTTTAGGACCAGGGCCAAGGCAGTTGAGTAACGTCGTTATAAGTCGCAAAGATCATCAGCACCAGGACGAGGGCCAAACCGAAACGGAATCCAAGTTCTTGAGCGCGCTCGGAAAGCGGCCGTCCGCGCAACACCTCGATTGCGTAGAACAAAAGATGGCCGCCATCGAGCAGGGGAATCGGGAAAAGATTTAGCAAACCGATCGATACGGAGAGCACCGCCGTCAAATGGATCAGCGCCACCATCCCCACGGTGGCCACCTGTCCGGAAACCTGCGCAATCCGGATTGGACCACCAAGTTGATCCGCAGCTTCCCGCCCTGTGATGACCCCACCGAGATAGGTCATCGTGCGTTCGACCACGAACCAGGTTTCCGCGACGCCTAACTTCAACGCGGTGAACGGCGGCGCCTTATCCAACTTCTGGTCATCATCGCCCATGGAGCGCGTGATGCCGAGCACACCGACTCGATGCACGTTACCAAAGGAGTCCTTCATCTCCTTCAGCTCTGGCACCGCCTTCAGCACCAGATTCTCGCCGCCGCGGTTGAGGGCCACCTGCAGCGTCTGTCCCGCGCTGCTGGTGACGACACGCTGCAATTCGGCAAAGGTCTGAATTTCCTGACCGTTGATGGAAAGAATGATATCGCCGGGCTTGAAGCCCGCCGCTTCCGCCGCGCCGCCAGCTTGAATCGAATCCACGCGTGGACTGGTCGAGGGCTTGCCATAAAGCATGAAAATGCCGGCAAAGATCAGGACCGCCAGAATGAAATTCGCGATCGGTCCGGCGGCCACCACCGCGGCACGCCGTGGCACAGACTTGTAGAAGAAGCTCTGCGCGCGCTCCTCATTTGTCATGCTCGCGACCGCATCCTGGTCGGGCACGCTCGCCACATTCTGATCCCCGAAGAATTTTACGTAGCCGCCGAGGGGAATGGCCGACAGCTTCCAACGCGTGCCGTGACGGTCGGTGAATCCCAGCAGTTCGGGGCCGAAACCGAGTGAAAATACCAGGACCCTCACCCCGACCCAACGGGCAACAAGGAAATGGCCGAGCTCGTGGAAAAATACCACGATCGTCAAAACGAAAAGGAATGGAAGGAGATAGCCCAGAAATCCGCTGCCCAGTGAAAGCATATTTGCTGCGACGTCTGAACCCATGAAACCCTCGCCTACCGGTTAACTGCTGGCTATTACTTTTCTCTTTAAGACGCCTTTACGGCAATTTCGGGCAGAAGCGCGGCAGCGGCCGACCGTCCCGCCTGGTCGATTGCGAGCGCGTCCTCCAGATTGGCCGGTTCCGCCGTGATACCGGCGCGTTCGACGGCTTCCA
>JAXDOO010000286.1:0-9938 GCA_034668865.1 Alphaproteobacteria bacterium | reverse complement strand
GCCCCGCGCTACGACATCGCGTCCAGTTCTTCGTCGGCGAGGTGGCCGGGCACGACCGCAATCGGGATTGGGAATGTGCCCGCTATCTTGCCCAGGCTCGCCACCAAGGGGCCGGGGCCCTCCTTGCAGGTGCCGGCGGCGAGCACCAGGATCGCGATATCCTCGTCCTCATCGATCAGCTTCAGGATCTCCTCCGAGCGGTCGCCTTCGCGGATCACGCGTTCGGGCGTGATGCCGGCGGCGCCGTTGGCGCGCGCGGCGGCACGGTCGACCGCCGCAGTGGCCTCCTCGAGCGCCTCCGCCTTCATGATGTCGGCGACGCCGAGCCACTGCTGGTTGCGGCCCTCGGTCTCGATTACCCGCAACAGCACCACCGCGCCGCTAATGCGCGCCGCGCGCCGGCTGGCGAAATAAATGGCGCGGTCGCATTCCTCGGTGTCGTCAACCACGACCAGCCATTTCGGCTTGTGGCCCGCCTCGTAGCTGCGGCGCTTTCGGCTCATCTTGTCTTCCTCGACGGACAAAGGCCGTCAATGTTCAACCCTGATTGAAAGGTCGGCGCCGCCGAACAGATAAGATTCCTTGTGCGGGGTGACAATGGTGGCACGGCCGCCGCCTCGGCCACAAGCTAGTGCCGCTTCCGAAGGTCGTGACAAATCGGCGGCACTAGCCGCAGCTCAGCGCCGGACAAAGCCAACGATGTCTTTGACCGATTTCATGGTTTCGGCCGCGAGCGCCTGTGCGCGCGTCGAGCCGTCGGCCAGCACTGAATCGATATAGCCGGGATCCTGCACCAACCTTTTCATCTCGGTACCGATCGGTCCCAGCGTGCTGACCGCAAGGTCAGCCAAGGCTGCCTTGAATGCGGAAAATTGTCCGCCGCCGAATTGCCGCAACACCGCGGCTTTGGTCGAGCCGTCGAGCGCGGCATAGATGCCCACGAGATTGTCGGCTTCCGGCCGCGGCTCAAGGCCCTTCTCCTCGCTCGGCAAGGCTTCCGGGTCGGTCTTGGCCTTGCGGATCTTCTGCGCGACGGCGTCTGCGTCGTCGGTGAGATTGATGCGGGAATAATCGGAAGCGTCAGACTTCGACATTTTCTTCGTGCCGTCGCGCAGCGACATCACGCGCGTGGCCGGGCCCTGGATCAACGGCTCCGGCTGTGGGAAAAATCCCCCGCCGAAACCGTGCGCGCCGATCGAGTCGGCAAAGTCGTTATTGAATTTCTGCGCGATGTCTCGCGCCAGCTCCAGATGCTGTTTCTGGTCCTCACCCACCGGCACATGGGTAGCGCGGTAAACCAGAATGTCGGCGGCCATCAGCGTCGGATACGAATAAAGACCGATCGAGGCATTCTCGCGGTCCTTGCCCGCCTTCTCCTTGAATTGCGTCATGCGGTTGAGCCAGCCGAGGCGGGCGACGCAGTTGAACACCCAGGCAAGTTCCGCGTGCTCGGCAACCTGGCTCTGATTGAAAATGATGTTCTTTTTCGGATCGATGCCGCAGGCGATGAAGGCTGCGGTCACCTCACGCGTGTTGCGCGGCAGTTCGGCGGGATCCTGCCACACCGTGATGGCATGCAGATCGACTACGCAATAGATGCAGTCGTGACTCCTTTGCAGATCGACGAATTTGACGATCGCCCCGAGATAATTGCCGAGATGCAGATTGCCGGTCGGCTGCACGCCGGAAAAAACCAGTTCCTTGAATGCCATCGCGGCAGCCCTCTTGCTTGTTGCGTGCGTGATGCCACGGTGACGGCGGCCGGCGCAAGGGGCGTAGCAACACAGCAGACGGCGCCTCAAGAGACGCGGCGCGTTGCTCGCAACAGGTCGCGCAGCCGCGCGACGCCTAACAGGTGCAGCAACAAGGTATAGGCCCCGAGCCCGGTGCAGATCAGCGCGCCCAAGGCAATCAGCCGCGCCAGATCGGACGGTCCGTCGAGCCAGGGCGCCAAGGCCATCTGCACTGCCGCGATCGCAATCCCCATGATCCCGGTCGCAAAGGCAATACGCGGCAGTCGGTAGCGGGCGTCACCGTCGAGCGAAAATCCGATTCGCCGCGCAATGATGATGCCCAGCACGCCAGCCGCGACCCAACCCGAAAATCCGGTCGCGATCGCCACGCCGACATGGCCCAGGCTTGGCAGCAGCAACATGCTGCCGAGCAGCGCCACCGCAAAGCCTACGAGCGCGGCATACATCGGCGTCGCGGTGTCTTCGCGGGCGAAGAAGATCGGCGAGAAAGCCTTCACCAGCACATGACCTGGCATGCCGAGCGCCAGCGCACTCAGCGCCGCCGCGGTCGCCGCGGTGTCGGCGGCGGTGAAGGCGCCGCGCTGGAACAAAACGGTGACAATGGGCGTGGCCAGCACCGCCAGCGCCACCGCGGCCGGCAGTGCCAGGAAGAGCGCAATCTCGAGCCCGCGGGATTCCGCCGCCGCCAGCTCGATGCTGTCGCCGCTGCGCAACGCATGGGCGAAAGCCGGCACCAGCACCGTACCGATCGCCATGCCGACAATGCCAAGCGGCAGCTCGACCAGGCGATTGGCGTAATAGAGCCAGGAGACCGCACTGGGCGAGGCAGATGCCACCATCACCGCGGCAATAATGGTGATCTGCGGAATCCCGCTGGCGACCAGGCCCGGAATCGCCAGCGCCAGAAAGCGCCGCATCGGAGCGCCAAATGACACGCCGAGCGGCATCACCCGCTCCGGCCCGATCCAGACGGCAATGCCGACCAGCATAAGCTGCGCGAGCCCCGCGACCGCGACACCGAAAGCGACGATGCGGCCAGAGAGCGCGCTGTCGCCGGACTGCAGCACGAAGATCACGCCCAGAGCCGCCAGCATGGCCGCGTTGAAGGCTGCGGTGGCCAGTGCCGCCAAAGCAAAACGATGATTGGCGTTCAACACGCCCATGAGCACGGCCAGCGGCCCCGCCAGGGCGAGATAAGGCAGCATCAGGCGCGCCAACTCCACGGCGATGGTCATACGCGGACCGCCGAATGTGAAACCGGGCGCGAGGATGGTCATGATGACGGGCATGGCAAGCGCAAGCAGGAGCGCCAGACCAGTGAGCGCGACGGCGAGCGTGCCGATGAGCTGTCCCGCATAAGCGCCAGCGGCGGTCTCTCCGCCCTGATCGCGCGCACGCAGATAGAGCGGCACGACCGCGGCGTTCATCGCGCCTTCGGCGAGCAAGCGGCGGATGAGATTCGCAAGCTGAAAGGCAACGAAGAACGCGTCCGCCCGCACGCCCGCTCCGAATACGGCGGCAATCATCACGTCGCGGCCAAAACCGAGAATGCGCGACAAGAAGGTGATACCCCCTACCGTCGCGACGTTGCGTGCAAGTGACATGCTGCTCCCCCCGGAACGGTTTTAAGCACGCCGGTGCAGACGCGTCACGCCTCACAATTGCCGCGCTTGCCGAAGAACGCTCGCCCGTTATAGTGCGGCTTCCTCACGTGAGTTTCGCATGCCCAATCCGCATATCGACGTTCTTGGAATCGGCAACGCGATCGTCGATGTGATCGCGCGCGCCGACGAGGATTTTCTCGTCCAGCACCGCATGACCAAGGGCGCGATGACGCTGATCGATGAGCCGCGCGCCGAAGCGGTGTATGACGCGATGGGACCGGCGGTGGAAATTTCCGGGGGCTCGGCGGCCAATACCACGGTTGGGCTGGCGAGCTTCGGCGGACGCGCCGCCTTTGTCGGCAAGGTCAAGAACGATACACTCGGCCACACTTTCATCCACGACATCCGCGCGGCCGGCGTCGCCTTCGACACCGCCCCGGCATCCGACGGGCCTTCGACCGCGCGCTGCTACATCCTGGTGACGCCGGATGGCCAGCGCACGATGAATACCTTTCTCGGCGCGGCGCAGGACCTGCACCCGAACGACATCGATAACGATAAGGTGGCTTCTGCTGCCGTGACCTATCTTGAAGGCTATCTCTGGGATCCGAAAAACGCCAAGAACGCGTTCCTGAAAGCGGCGGCAGCTGCGCATAAAGCCAAGCGTCTGGTCGCTCTCACGCTGTCGGATGCCTTTTGCGTTGACCGCTGGCGCGAAGAATTCCTCGACCTGATCCGCGGCGGTACTGTGGATTTGATTTTTGCCAATGAAGCCGAGCTGAAGTCGCTCTATCAGACGGCCGATCTCACCGCCGCCGTCACAGCATTGAAGCAGGACGCTAGACTCGCGGTGGTTACGCGCAGCGAAAAAGGCTGCGTGATCATCAACCGTAAAGGCAGCGAAGTCGTGCGCGCCTTCCCCGTCGAGCGCTTGGTGGACACGACCGGCGCCGGCGATTTATTCGCCTCGGGTTTCCTGTTCGGCCTCGCGCGCGGGAAGGATCCGGTGAGCGCTGCGCGGCTCGGAGCCTTGGCGGCAGCGGAAGTGATCCAGCATATTGGTGCCCGCCCGCAAACCCCGTTGAAGGCACTGGCCGCCGAGAACGGCCTCGCTCTCTAATCCGCCGGAACGGTAACCAATTGGTAACTGCGCGTAGTTACCAATCGGTGAACCAGCTAACCCGGGGATTCTTTCATGAGCGATCAAAAGGCAACCGAATTTGCCGCATCGAGCGCGGAAGCCAAGGGGGAGCCCGCAGCAGAGTCCACGACCATAGACGCGGAAGCCATTGCTGCGGATCGTTCCAGCCGGCGCGATAGCATTCGCAGCTTTCCCCCCGCGATCTACAAGCCATCAGTGCAATCCCGCTTCACCCTGCTCGCCGCCGCGGTCGCTTTCGCCGCAGCCTTCGGTGGGCTGATCGGCTCGGTCAGCACCTATGGCCTCGCCAGCCCGAAGACCGATCCGGCCGAGCCGACCGGCAAATTGCAAGCCGCGCTCACGCAGGTGACCAAGGACGTCGCCGCGCTAAAAACCAGCGTTGAGGCTTCCAGCCGCGCCGCCGCAACGCAAATGTCGAAGATCAATGAACGCTTCGACCGCGCCGAGCGCGTCCAAGCGGAGCCAGCAGCGAAGATCGCCGCGCTGACGGAAACCGTCACCCGGCTGGAAAAGCGCATCGCGGCTAATGCCGACGCTGCGCGTGAGGTGACCGGCTCGGTGCCGGACCGCACAGCGACAACGGCGGCGGTCAAGGATCAGTCGAAGCCGGCCATCGTCGAGGGCTGGGTATTGCGCGATATTTATCGCGGGCGCGCGCTGGTGGAGAACCGGAGCGGCCTCTACGAGGTGAGGCCCGGCGGCAATCTTCCCGGCATCGGCAAAGTAGAAACCATCACGCAGCAGAATGGTCGCTGGGTGGTGGTCACGCCGAAAGGTTTGATCGTCTCGATGCGATGACCCACAGCGCCGAGCTCGATCAATAAAACGGCGCCCCTCGGGCGCCGTTCTTTTTGGGGAATGGTCCAGGCCGCGATTTCATGGCAGCATCGCCGCAAACCGGCACGCCGACCATGCTCCTTCCTCACATTCCTTTACTTGCAGCGGTGTTTGCAGCCGCGCTCGTTTTCCCGTCGGCTACGGCGCGCGCGCAAACGGCCAAGCCGGAAATGCGCGAAAGCTGCCCAGGCCTGGTGGCTTCACACCCGCCGCGCCCGACCCCTGCTTCGCTCCGGCTGGCAGCGCTTGCCGTCGACCAGGTGCGCGTCAGCTATGCCGGCCATTCCACTTTCCTGATCGAGAGTCCGCAGTCGGTGCGCATCGCTACGGATTATAATGATTATGTGCGCGTGCCGCTGTTGCCAACCATCGCGACGATGAACCGGGCACATGACACCCATTTCAGCGAGTATCCGAACCCCGCGATTCCGCATGTGCTGCGCGGCTGGGGGCCGGGTGGTGCGCCTGCGCGCCACGACTTGCAGGTGCAGGACGTGCGGGTGCGGAATGTACCGACCAACATCCGCGATTACCTGGGCGGCACCGAACGGCATGGCAATTCGATTTTTATCTTTGAAGTGGGCAGCCTCTGCATCGCCCATCTCGGACATCTGCATCACATCCTGAACCAGCAGCAGCTCGACGAGATGGGCCGGATCGATGTTGTACTGGTGCCGGTGGACGGGAGCTTCACGCTCGACATCGAGGGCATGATGGAAGTGCTGCGCGCCCTGAAGGCGCCGCTAATGATTCCGATGCACTATTTCAGCCTCTATACCCTGCAGCGTTTCATCGACCGGACGCGCGGCCAATCCTGGGAGGTCGAATGGGCCGCCGAGCCTTCCATCATCCTGTCGCGCGCAAGCTTGCCTTCCACACCCAAAATTCTGGTGCTGCCGGGACGGTAAAGCGAGAACGACGCCCGCGGGCGCGGCGCGGAGCAGCGTGCCGATTAACCTCTGCGTGATTTTCGGGTTGGAACGAAAATGACCGTGATGCATTGTGGCTTCCGTTGGGCTTGAGCGGGACAGGGATCCCAAACTTATAGTTAAGTTTTTACCGCGGGAGGTTGCGCGGCTGAAAACTCACCGTGAGGAAAAGATGATCGGTAACTGGTCGGGTTGGAAGAAATTTCCGAATGCGGAGCGCGGCGAGCACGTGGAAGCGCCGATCGGGCCCGGAATCTACGAAGTCCGCAACATGTCCACCGGCGATATGGCGGCCTTCGATGTTTCCGGCAATGTCGCGCAGGCGCTGGCGGCGGTGCTGCGCAAGCGGCCCTCGCGTCCTTGGGCAAAGCTGTTCGGCGGTAACCGCGCCGCCTGGCGAGACAATCATTTGGAATATCGAACTTGTGCGGCTTCATCGATGCGCGAGGCGAAGATGATGGCGCAGGCCCTGCTCGGCCGCCGGCAGGTCTATTGGCGCCGCAACGCTCCGCAGGGGGGCGTTGCGCGATCAATCTGAGCTGAAGTCAGAAGGGTGGGCCTGAGGACGTTTACACGTCCACGCTGGCGGAGAGCGCGTTGTCCTGGATGAAGGCCTTACGGTCGTCAACCGTCTCACCCATCAAGGTCGTAAAGAGGTTATCGGCTTCGTCGATTTCCTTGACCGTCACCTGCAACAAGGAACGAGCGTTGGTGTCGAGGGTCGTTTCCCACAATTGGTCGGGATTCATCTCGCCCAATCCTTTGTAGCGCTGCAGGGTGACGCCCTTGCGGCCCGCCGCCATCACCGCCTCGATCAAGCCGACCGGCCCATGGATGGCGATCTCGTCGTCCTTGCGGCGCAGGTTGGCCGGGCGCTGATAGATCTCCTGCAAGGCCGCCGCATATTCATCGAGCTTGCGCGCTTCCGCTGACGATAGCAGCGCCTGGTCGATGACGGCGACTTCTTTGACGCCGCGAAGCGTGCGCGTGAAGGTGAAGCCGGCGCCTTCGACATAGGCGCCTTGCCAGCCGCGCTCGGTTTCATCCGCTAATACGTCGAGCCGGCGGGCGATATAGGGCGCCGCGGCGGCGGCTTTTTCCAGATCGCCGAAGATATCCACGTTCAGCACTCCGAGGATGGCGGCTTGCTCCACCACATAGCGGCGGTAGCGGCTGTGCAATCCGCGCAGCACGTTGCGGATGTGGCGCGCGTCATCCACCAGCGTGCGCAGGTCGGAGCCTGCACGCGTCTCACCAGTGTGGAGCCTTAGAACCGCGTCTTCCAGCCCGGTGTCGATCAAATAGTCTTCCAGCGCGCGCTCATCCTTCAGATATTGCTCGGACCTACCGCGGGCAATCTTGTAGAGCGGCGGCTGCGCAATGAAGAGATGGCCCCGGTCGATGATCTCACGCATCTGCCGATAGAAGAAGGTCAACAGCAGCGTGCGGATATGCGCGCCGTCGACGTCGGCATCCGTCATGATGATGATCTTGTGGTAGCGCAGCTTGTCGGCGTTGAACTCGTCATGCCCGATGCCGGTGCCGAGCGCGGTGATCAGCGTGCCGATCTGCTCCGACCCGAGCATCTTGTCGAAACGCACGCGTTCGACATTGAGGATCTTCCCGCGCAGCGGCAGGACGGCCTGGAATTCCCGATTACGGCCCTGCTTGGCGGAACCGCCGGCGCTGTCGCCCTCGACGATGAATAGCTCCGACTTCGACGGATCCTTCTCCTGGCAGTCAGCAAGCTTGCCAGGCAGCGAGGAAATGCCGAGCGCATTCTTGCGCGTCATCTCGCGCGCCTTGCGCGCGGCTTCGCGCGCGGCAGCGGCCTGCACCACCTTGCCGACGATGATCTTGGCTTCCACCGGCCGCTCTTCCAGCCAGCCCTTCAGCGCGTCGTTGACAACGCTTTCGACCACCGGACGCACCTCGGAAGAGACGAGTTTGTCTTTGGTCTGGGAGGAAAATTTCGGATCAGGCACCTTGACCGAGAGCACCGCAGTGAGCCCTTCACGGCAGTCGTCGCCGGTCAGCGCCACTTTTTCTTTCCTGGATATGCCGGCGGATTCGGCATAGCCGGTGATCTGGCGCGTGAGCGCGCCACGAAAGCCGGCCAGATGGGTGCCGCCGTCGCGCTGCGGAATGTTGTTGGTGAAGCAAAGCACGTTCTCATGATAGCCGTCGTTCCACCACAGCGCGGCTTCGACCAGGATGCCGTCGCGCTCGGTCCTGACCATGATCGGCGCCGGAATAAGCCCGCTCTTGTTGCGGTCGAGATATTTCACAAAGGCTTCGATGCCGCCATCGTAACGCAGCTCCTCGCGCTTCTCGACCGCGTGACGCATGTCCGACAGGACGATGGTGACGCCGGAATTCAGGAAGGCAAGCTCGCGCAGGCGGTGTTCGAGCGTTGCGAAATCGAACTCCACCATGGTGAAGGTTTTCGGCGACGGCAGGAAGGTAACCTCGGTGCCGCGCTTGTCCCTCGCGTCACCGGTGACTTTCAGCGGAGCCACGGCCTCGCCGTCGTGAAATTCCATGAAATGCTGCTTGCCGTCGCGCCAGATGGTAAGCTTCAGCCAGCTCGAAAGCGCGTTGACCACGGAGACGCCGACGCCGTGTAACCCGCCCGATACCTTGTAGGAATTCTGGTCGAATTTTCCGCCCGCATGCAGATGGGTCATGATGACCTCGGCCGCCGAGACGCCTTCGCCCTTGTGGATATCGGTGGGAATGCCGCGGCCGTCGTCGCGCACCGTGCAGGAGCCGTCCGGATTGAGCGTCACAGTCACTGCGGTGGCGTGGCCGACCAGCGCTTCGTCGATGGCATTGTCGACGACTTCGTAGACCATGTGGTGCAGGCCGGAGCCGTCGTCGGTATCGCCGATATACATGCCGGGACGCTTGCGCACGGCGTCGAGGCCCTTAAGGACCTTGATCGACTCAGCACCGTAATCGGAAGCAGCAGGAACCTTTTGGCGGGCTGGCTCAGCCATCAACAACACTTTCGAATCATTTGGAAAAAGCGCCCTCGAACACTGTTTGGTGTGCCACGAAATAGCTACGCCGTACAGGGCAAAGTAGCCCTGATTAAGTAGCTGTTTTTAAGTAGCTTTTCGAGCCCCAGCAGGGTCCAAAATCACCCGTGAAAAAAACCCACTCGCGCAAAGCATTTTTGTGCTGCGCAGGGGCGTTTTCGACGCCTCGGACGGCAATTGCTATGTTTGGTTTTTCGTGTCGCCGCTGTCTTGCGCGTCGCCGAGGCGATAGCGCCGGCTGGGATCATAGTCGGGAATTGGCTGGGAAAAGCTTTCGAGCGCGCCTGCCCACAGCTCCACGCGGTCGATATCTTCGCGCAAGCGCGCGAGCGACTCTTGCAGGCGTTCCGAAATTTTATCCCCTCCGGCAAAGCCGGGCGCCATGGTCCGATCTCCGATGACGGGCATACAGGTTGTAAGAGGTAAAGCGCCGCGGGAGCCGAATGTTCCCTATGTGACAAGATCAAAAACCTAGCCTGTACAGGGGCTTAGGCGGAATGACGGCTGATTTGTCCAGACATAATCTCAAATATCTGCGCGCGCGGCGCGATTTCAGCGAAGGTGACAGGATCCGCTCCAGTCATCCAGACCTGCGAGCCGAGACGGGAAAG
>JAXDOO010000285.1:0-2822 GCA_034668865.1 Alphaproteobacteria bacterium | reverse complement strand
TGGCGAATCGGAATTCCGCTCTTGGAGCTGAACAGCTCGCCGGCGATGTGCGGCAAGGTCCCAGCGCCGCCGGATGAAAAGGTCAGATCTTTTGCATCTTTATATTTGCTCAAAAACTCCTGCAGCGTGCCGACGCCGAGTTTCGGGCTGGCGAGCAGCACCAGCGGCGCGGTCACCACCAGCGTGACCGGCGTGAAATCGCGCTCTGCATCGTAGTCGACCGGTTTGAGGTTTTTGTCGACCGCGATGCCGACCGTCGCCATCAGGATGGTGTAGCCGTCGGGCGCGGCCTTGGCGACCGCCATGGTGCCGAGGGTGATGCCGGCGCCGCTCTTGTTCACCACAATGATCTGGGTGCCGAGCGTTTCGCCCGCGTGTTGTGCCAACAGCCGGGCGGCGACGTCGGTAGTGGAGCCGGGCGCCAGCGGCACCACCAATTCGATCGGACGGTTGGGGAAGGTTTGCGCCAAGGCGGTTGGCGCGGCCAACATCGCGCAGCAGACGGAAATGCAAGCTGAACGAGTTTTGTGCATGGTGACCCCGCACTTTCACGTGGCGCGAGTATAGCGGAGCCGTCTGCGCTGGACAGTGAAGTCTAGATCGCTGTCAGGCCGGCAAAATAGGCCGCGACATAGGCAACGCCGCCGCCGACCAGGATCAGGCCGGGGTGGATTTTGGGCAGCAGCACGAAGACCAGGCTTGCAACGCCGAGCACGAGCCAGGACAGCGGGCCTGTTTCCGCGAGCCGGATCAGCACGACGACCGCTGCCGCCACGATACCTCCGGCGACCGGACGTAATCCGGTCTCGATCGCCGTGTGCCACTCGGTGCCGCGGTATTTATTCCAAGCGCGGGCGGCGACAAAGCAGCCGATGCAGGCCGGAACGAACAGCGCCAGCGTCGCCACCAAGGCGCCCGCAAGCCCCGCGACTTTCCAGCCGATCAGCGTGGTGATCATCGAGCCGGGACCGGGCGTCACGCGTGCGATGGCGAACATTTCCAGAAATTCGCGCGCGGTGAGCCACTGATAGACGTCCACGGTCTGGTGCTGCAGCGGAGCGTAGATGCCAGACGCGCCGCCGATCGCCACCAGGGACAATGGCGCAATGACGATCAGCAGGGCGAGCAGCTCATCACGCATTGGGCTTCGGCTTTCTCGGCCACGCTAAGGCGATGGCGATCGGCGCCATTACCAGCACGACCGGCACCAGCGGCCAGCGCAGGAAGCCGACCGGAATGAAAACCGCGAGCATGATGAGCACCGGCACGACGCCGGTCGTCGCCCTGCGTACGGCGATGTAGCCGAGCCGCACCAGCATGCCGATGGCGGCGGCAGCGATGCCGGCTACCGCGGCCTGGAAACCCGGAACCTGCAGCAGATACTGGTAGGCAAGGGCGGCGCCGATCACCACGATGAACGGGCCGCTCAGCAGCGCCAGCAGCGCGACCACCGCACCGGTCGCACCGCGCAGGTGCTGGCCGATATAGACCACAAGGTTGCTGGAATTCACTCCGGGAAGCACATGGGTGAGGCTGTAGCCGGAGAAGAATTGATCGTCGGTCATCCAGCCGCGGATATTGACGACCTCGCGGTGCAGCCAGGCGCTCACGCCGCCGCCGAAGCTGAACAGGCCGACCCAGAAAAATGTGCGGTAAAGCTGGAGGAGAGGGACGTGCGGCGTGACGTGAGGGGGTGATGTATCCAGCGGAGGGTGCTCGGGCAACGCCATGGTTGCGGGGTACGATGATCGGGCGGATGTGGCAAGTCTGCCTGGCCGCTCGCGCAAACCTTGGCCGCGACCTCGTTACAGGCGGCACCCGTCCCTGTGAATAACTTGGACAAAGCGCGCTAATCCCTGCGTTCCTGCGCCTTGCCATATAATGACGCCGATTCCCCTTTAGGGTGCGAATCAGCATGGGCTTCCCGCCGCAATTTCTGGACGAGCTGCGCGCCCGGCTTCCGGTCTCGGAAGTCGTGGGGCGGCGCGTAAAGCTGAAGAAAGCTGGCCGCGAGTGGAAAGGCCTGTCGCCTTTCAACAAGGAGAAGACGCCCTCCTTTACGGTCAACGACCAGAAGGGATTCTACAAGGATTTCTCCTCCGGCAAGCATGGCGACATCTTCACCTTCGTGATGGAAACGGAAGGGCTGAGCTTCCCGGAAGCGGTGGACCGGCTCGCGGGCATGGCCGGGCTTCCGATGCCGGTTATCTCGAAGGAAGCTGAGGTACGCGAAGAGCGCCGCAAGACGCTGCACGATGTGATGGAGATCGCTGCCAAATTCTTCCAGGGCACGCTCTCTACGCGCGCGGGTGCCAAGGCGCGCGGCTATCTCGCCGACCGCGGCATCGATCCCGGCACGCAATTGCGCTTCCGCATTGGCTATGCGCCGGGCGAACGCTTTACGCTGAAGGAGCATCTCGGCAGCCACGGCATTTCGGTGCCCGACATGATCGAGGCGGGTCTGTTGATCGCGGGCGAGGACATCCCGGTGCCTTTCGACCGGTTCCGCGACCGCGTGATGTTTCCGATCACCGATCTGCGCGGCCGCGTGATCGCCTTCGGCGGCCGCGCGCTGGAGAAGGATGTGGCGGCGAAATATCTCAACTCGCCGGAGACACCGCTCTTCCACAAGGGCAGCAATCTCTACAATTTGCCGGCCGCGCGTGCCGCGGCGCATCAGGGTGCAACGATCGCAGTGGTCGAAGGCTATGTCGACGTGATCGCCATGGTGAGCGCGGGCTTCGAGGCGGCCGTCGCGCCGCTCGGCACCGCGCTGACGGAGGATCAGCTGTCGCTGCTGTGGAAGATGAGCGACGAGCCGG
>JAXDOO010000284.1:0-3823 GCA_034668865.1 Alphaproteobacteria bacterium | reverse complement strand
GCGGCGCCGCTCTTGTTCTCGACCACCATCTTCTGGCCAAGCGCCTTCTCCCAGAACGGCGCGAGTTGGCGGCTCAGCGCGTCGATGGAGCCGCCGACCTGGCCGCTGACGACGATGGTGATCGGCTTGTCCGGATAGGTCTGCGCCGTGCCGCTCCGGGGCAGCGCGACGGCCGCAAGCGCCATCAGCCCAGCCAGAGCCTGGGGCCACGTGCAACGGTTGAGCATTCTTACCTCCCCTATCGTCGTTATTGGTCAGCGTCTCACGCGGCGAACTTCATCCGCGCGCCGTGTTGCACGCAGCGCCGAGGCGCTTTTGCGGCCCACTATCAGAGGTTAAAGACTTGCTGCGAAATGCCATTGTGACATTCGTATTATGCCCATCGATTATGGTCGCTGCGCGCTGAGGAGAAGGAGGCGCAATCGCGTGCTTTGCCCCTGAGGCGCCCTCGGAAAAAGGTGTCGAGAACCCAGACGAGCCCGGCCGCATTGCTAAGCGGTGCAGCGGTGCCGGAAGGCGTCAGGCGACCGACGCGCTACAGATATCGGGGCCTGCACGCGTTAGAGGGGCTGCCCCACATAGGTAAAATATCCCTCTTCCATCAACTCCCCGCTGATCGAAGCGAGCGTATCAACCACAACCCGGGTTGCGGTCGAAACGCGCCGCGTTTCCGAAGTGCAGAGTGCCAGTTGTCGCGATATGCCGGTCTCACCGATGCGGAAGGCCTGGAGGGTGCCTGACAGGATCTCATCGCGGGCGGCCGAGTAGGGCAGAATCGAAACGCCCACCCCATCCTGAACCAGATGCCGGATCAGTTCGACGGAATTCAATTTCATGTCGATGGTGAGAGGAGTGGACAGAATCGCTTCGACCCGCTTGTGAATGCCGTCGCTGAGGATCAGCGGAGTTGTGGCTAGCTCCTCCGGAGAAATCCAACCAGTGTTTGCGCGGCCCGGTCGGGCCAAGAACAGCAGCTCCTCTTGCACCACATTGAGCGCTCGCAGCCCGGGCGATATGTCGCTGTCGGACACGACGGCAATATCGATATCGCCGTTCACGAGCCAGGAGCCCAGCACCTTGCTGAAGCCCTCGGAGATGTTGACGGTGATTCGCGGAAATTGAGCTCGGATCCGTTGCAGGAGCGGTCGTGCAAAGATCGCGCAAGCGGTTGCCGTGATCCCGACCACCACCCGGCCTGCCGGCTGCCCGCTATGGTCCAAGAGCTCGTCCCTGAGGCGATCGGCATCGCGCAGCAGCTCGGTTCCGCGTCTGTAAAGGAGGTCTCCAGCCTCGGTCATCGTGACGCCGCGGCTGGCGCGCTCAAGCAAGGTGAGACCGAACTCGTCCTCTAGGCGCTGGATGTGGCGTGTCAACGCTGGCTGCGCGATATGCAGATTGGCGGCCGCCCGGGTAAAGCTCCCGAAGTCAACGACACGTACGAAATACCGTAAGCTTCGTATATCCATCGTTCGTCCGGCTCTTGTGCGCTCGGCTCCAGATACCCTGGGCGCAACAGTTAGCTGAATTCGCTGGATCTATGAAATCCTACGTCTCTCGCAGGTAAGCACCCCTGGGCGCGGGGGCCGACGAGAATGCGCGACCCTTGAAGCTGGAGAACGTCTGATCGGTTTTATGGAATGTGGGCTGTGGCCGAGACCTTGTCAGGCTTGGTCCGAATGCGGTCAATACACGCCGTTCAGTTGGCCGGTCGACGACAATCAGGCAACAGCGAGGGGGGCAATGGGTGAATTTGCGGTAGGGCAAGGCGTTCCCCGATTCGAAGACCCGCGGCTGGTGACGGGCCGCGGCTCGTTCATCGATGACGTTGTCCTGCCACGCATGGCGTTCGGCTACGTCCTCCGGTCGCAGCACGCCCATGCACGTATATGCTCGATCGACACCGCTGCCGCGAAGGCCGCGCCCGGAGTGCTTTGCGTCCTCACGAGCCTCGATTGGCACGCCTCCGGGTTCGGCAACCTGCCGACGGCGGGCGGCCTCAAGCGCCGCGACGGTCGCCCCATGTATCAGCCCCCCTGCCCCGCACTCGTCCGCGACCGCGTGCGCTGGATTGGCGATTACGTCGCCTTCGTGGTCGCCGAAACGCTGAACCAAGCCAACGACGCGGCCGAGCTCATCGAGGTCGATTACGAGCCCCTGCCCGTCGTAGCCTCCACGGAGGGGGCGCTGGCGAATGGTGCGCCACTGGTCTGGGACGACTGCCCGGACAACGTCTGCTTCGTCCAGCTCATGGGCGATAAGTGCGCCACCGACGCCGCCTTCGCGCGCGCTGATCACATTGTCGGTGGTCGCTTCGTCATTAATCGGGTGACGGCGGCCCCCATGGAGCCGAGGGGCTGCGTCGGCGTCTACAACGGCGCCGACGGCGATTACACCTTACACACCGGGCTGCAGCGCGCCTTTGCCTATCGCTCCGACCTTGCAACTCGTGTCCTGAAGGTGCCTGAAAGCAAGGTGCGCATCATCGCCGGCGATATCGGCGGCAGCTTTGGCATGAAGACGCCGATCTTCAACGAGGCGCCCCTGACGTTGCTGGCCTCCAAGCTTCTCGGCCGGCCGGTAAAGTGGATGAGCAGCCGGTCGGAGTCATTCCTCAGCGATCCGCAAGGACGGGACAAAGTCACCGAGGCGGAGCTTGCGCTGGACAAGGACGGCCACTTCCTCGGCCTCCGGCTGAAGATGGTGGCTGCCGTCGGCGCTTACCTGCAGCAGGGCATGCCGAATTTCACCAACAACCTGAACTCGGTTGCCGGCGTTTACCGCACGCCGGCGATCTACGCCGACGTCACGGGCGTGTTCAGCAACACCAACCCCGTACGAGCGTATCGGGGCAACGGGCGCCCCGAAGCATCCTACATCATCGAACGCCTGGTCGATATGGCCGCCGACGAGATCGGCATCGACGCAGCCGAGATTCGCCGCCGCAACTACATTCCGCCGGAGGCGATGCCGTACAAGACGGCGCTGGCATTCACCTACGACAGCGGCGCCTTCGAGCGCTCCATGGATTTGGCGATGGACATGGCCGACGTTGCCGGCTTCAGCGCGCGCCGCGAGGAAGCGGCGCGGCGCGGCCGCTTGCGTGGGCTTGGCATGTCCAACACGATCGAGCGTGCTGCCTCGGGGTTCGAGGCGGCCGAGGTGCGCTTCGACCGCTCGGGCGGCGTGACGCTTTATTCCGGCAGCATCAATCATGGCCAGGGTCACGAGACGGTGTTCAAGCAGATCGTCTGCGACCGGCTCGGCATCGATCCGCGCGAGGTCCGCTATGTTCAGGGCGATACCGAGAAGGTCGCAATGGGCGAAGGCACAGGCGGCTCACGCACCGCGACCGTCGGAGGATCGGCGTTCCACGCCGCAACCGAGAAGGTCGTCGGGAAAGCGAAACGCATCGCCGCGCACGCTCTCGGCCTCGACCCTGAGGATATCGCCTTCGCCGATGGAATTCTATCGAGCCCAAAGACCAACCGCACCCTCACGATCAAGGAGGTGGCGCGCATGGCCGCCGCTCCGGCGAACCTGCCGGCCGATATCGAGGCGGGCCTAAACGCCACCGGCATCTTCAACTCGCCGGTCGCCAATTATCCCAACGGCTGTCACGTGTGCGAGGTCGAGATTGATCCCGAAACGGGCGCCGTGCAGGTTGTCCGCTACAGCGTCGTCGACGATGTCGGCACCGTGCTCAATCCTCTGCTCCTGCACGGTCAGATCCACGGCGGCGTCGTTCAGGGCATCGGCCAGATCTTGATGGAGGACGTCCACTTCGACGAGGCCGGCCAACTCGTGACCGGGTCCTTCATGGACT
>JAXDOO010000283.1:0-4712 GCA_034668865.1 Alphaproteobacteria bacterium | reverse complement strand
GCAGATCGTCAAAGGTAATGGCGCGGAAGCCGGGGTTGCCGACGTCGGGTGAGATCGAGGCGGTGCGGTTGGTCGGACCGAGCGCGCCGGCGACGAAGCGCGGCTTGCCGTCCTTTTCCGCGGCCAGACGCGCGGCATCCTTGGCCAGCTTCGCGCCTTCGACGTTCAGCTCATAGGCCAGCGCCTCCATGCCGTAATCGGCCTGGGCGATGCTGGTGGAGGAAAATGTGTTGGTTTCGACGATGTCGGCGCCGGCCAGGAAGTAAGCAAGATGGATGTCGCGGATCGCAGTCGGCTGGCTGAGGATCAACAGGTCGTTGTTGCCGCGCACGTCGCGGGTCCAATCGGCAAAGCGGGTGCCGCGATAACCGGCCTCGTCGAGCCGCAGCGCCTGGATCATCGTGCCCATGGCGCCGTCGAGCACCAGGATACGCTCGGCCGCCGCGCGGCGGATGGCGGATGCTACGGGGGATTTTTTGGACGCCTCTGTCACTGAGAACTCACTATCTAAAAATCTAACGCTTCATGGCGTCGTACCCAAAGGTAGCGCTGGAATTTGTTCGCCCCGCTGGGGAGAGGAAGCATGCTGCACCTGTTGCACCACCTTTGGCCTTAACCCAAGCAAATGACACACTGCGTAAACCAGGTCGGCGCGGTTCATGGTGTAGAAGTGGAAATTGGTGACGCCGCGATCAACCAGATCGACCACCTGCTCGGCGGCCACGGCGGCGGCGATCAGCTTGCGGGTGGCGGGATCGTCATCGAGGCCCTCGAAGCGTTCCGCCAGCCAGGCCGGCACCGAGGCGCCGGTGCGTTCGGCAAAACTCTTGGCCTGTTTGAAATTCTGCACCGGCAGGATGCCGGGCACGATCGGCACATCGATGCCGCGCCCGCGCACGCGGTCGAGATAGCGGAAATAAAGATCGTTCTCGAAGAAGAATTGCGTGATCGCGCGTGTCGCTCCGGCCTCCACCTTGGCCTTCAGCATGTCGATGTCGGTTTCCACCGTCGGGCTGTCGGGATGCTTCTCCGGATAGGCAGCGACCGAGACTTCAACATCACAGCTGCGTCTGATGCCGCCGACGAGATCGGCCGCATTGACATAGCCGCCGGGATGCGGCGCGTAATGCGCCCCGATCCCGGTGGTGGGATCGCCGCGCAGCGCCACGATATGGCGTACGCCGACGGCGCAATAATTACGGATCACCTGATCCACTTCCGCGCGGGTGGCGGCGACGCAGGTCAGGTGCGCGGCCGGCGTGAGGCTGGTTTCCTCCAGGATGCGCTTGACGGTGGCGTGCGTGCGCTCACGCGTCGAGCCGCCGGCGCCATAGGTCACCGAGACGAAATCGGGCGCGAGCGGCGCAAGCCGCGTAATCGCCTCCCACAAATTCTTCTCCATCTCTTCCGTTTTGGGCGGAAAGAATTCGAATGAGACGCCGATGCGGCGCCCGCCATGGGTATCGATGCGGCTAGCCCGATCTTGCGCCATCATGCCACCTCGCGCGAGGAAGCCAGCACGATGCGCGGATCGCGCGCGAGCCAGAGCGAAACGGCGATCTTGCCGTCGGTGCCCGGCTCCGGCGAAAGCGTGCGATGCAGGACGGGATCGAGCCCGGCGGCTTCCAGCCATTGCGTCACCGTCTCGGGCGCGAAGCCGAGCCGGCGATGGGCATGCTGGTCGCGCAGAAATTCAAGGTCATGCGGCGCGAAATCCACCACCAGCAGCCGCCCGCCGGGGCGCAAGACCCGCGCCGCCTCACGGATGGCGCGCGCGCCGTCGTCAAGGAAATGCAGCACCTGATGCACAATCACGAGATCGAAAGAATTCTTCGGCAGTTCGAGATCGTAGATATCGCCCTGGCGCACGGTGCAATGGCGCAGGCCGGCGCGATCAAGCCGCGTGCGCGCCAGCGCCAACATGTCGAGTGAAAGATCGAGCCCGAGCCCGCGCGCGATGTCGGGGCCGAACAATTCCAGCATGCGGCCGGTGCCGGTGCCGAGATCGAGCAGCGCTTCCACCGGCCGGTCGGCGACCGCGGTCTTGATAGCGTCCTCAACCGCTGCGTCGGCCACATGCAGCTTGCGGATGCGGTCCCACTCCGCGGCGTGGCTGCGGAAATAGGCCTGCGCGGCGGCCGCGCGCGCGGCGCGCACCGTCGTCAGGCGTTCGCGGTCACGCGCCACCGTCGGATCCTCCGGCGCGAGCCGCGCCAGCAAAGCGCGCATCACTTCCGCGCCGGCCCCCTGCTCGGCGACCCGGAAGAAGGCCCAGGAGCCCTCGCGGAAGCGCTCGACCAGCCCCGCTTCGCTCAGCAGTTTCAGATGGCGGGAGATGCGCGGCTGCGACTGGCGCAAAATCTCGGTAAGATCGGAAACCGTCAGTTCGGCCTCGGCCAGGAGCGCGAGAATGCGCAGCCGGGTGCCCTCCCCGGCGGCCTTGAGAACGCCGTTCAAAGTGGTGAAAGCCAGATCGGACTGTTGTGACATCACAAACTCATTAAAACGGGCGGCCCTACCTTAGCCGAGAACATATAAAGATATCTTTATACGTTTAAACCGGTGACTTCAAGGCCCCCAAGCCGGACCCTGCCGAGAACCCAGCAATGGCCGATGATCCCTTCGGAATTCGCCCCGGAGAGCAAGCGATCGAACTGCCCGGGAAAGCCGACGCGGAGGTCTATTTCGTCGGGCGCATCCGTACACCCTGGACCCGGCGGGAGGACTGCCCGAAGAACGCGCGGGAATCCGAGGCGGTCTGCACCATCGAAGTCGATCCGCGCTGGGCGCCAGCGCTCAAAGACGTCGAAACCTGCTCGCATCTCGTGGTGCTTTATTGGATGGCCAAGGCGCGGCGGGACCTGGCGCTGCAGGTGCCGCGGCATTACGGCAAGCAACGTGGCACATTCGCCCTGCGGTCTCCCGCCCGGCCGAATCCAATCGCGATGAGCGTCGTGCGTTTGCTGAAAGTGGAAGGCACCCAGCTGTCGGTGCAAGGACTGGATTGCCTCGACGATACGCCGCTGATCGACATCAAGCCCTATTTCGCTTCCACCGACGCGGTGCCGGACGCGGTGACCGGCTGGCACGCGGAACGGGAGCAGAAATGACTGGCCTCGGGCCAGCCCAGCCGTGACGCCCCGCGCTGGTGGTTTGTGGACTGGTAGAGGCGAACAGCCAGCGGCGACCCGTCACGCAGCTGATTACATATCGTGCGCCTAATCTCTGTGACCGCTCGACGGCTCAAGCACCTCGACAGCGGGCATTTGCAGATTCCCGGACGGCAGCTGTCCAGTCTTATAGGGATCGGGCTGGCCTGCGGCTGCAAAAATGCGCCCGACGCATTTTTCGAACCGCATGGCATTGCCGGCGCGGTCGAAAAAGGTGATGCGCGGCTGGCCCCTACGAATGGGTGGGCATGTGGCGCTGACTTCATACGCACATGAAGCGAATGGACCCGTGCACTGTTGCGCCGCAGCAGGCTGCTCGCCTGCTGAAAACGTTGCCAAAGCAACAGTGGCGCCTAATGCCGCCTTGAATTTCATTCCCATCGGGACGTCCCCGTCGAAGTTTCGAAGAGCCAAGGCAGGCGCTGAATACATAACCAAAAGGACGCATCGCCGCGCACGTTACCGTCACGCGGAAGAAGCGTCCTACCAAAGCTGTAATTCACTTCCTTTGAAAACGTTCCATCCGCCCTGGACATTGTCCTGAGGGCCAATGCCCGGAACCAGAACCGCTCTCTTCGGCTTGATTGCTACGAATACGGAAACCGAGAGAGGGTTCTCATGTCCATCTCCATGCGTCGTTTCCGTTCCGTCGGCGCCATTTTCGCGACCGCCGGAGCGGTCCTTGGGATGCAGTCTGCCTCCGCGCAGACCCTGGCCTATAGCGCCACATCTTCATTGCGCCAGCCCGCTTCGATCTTTGCGCCTTTCGCTGCGCAGCAGGCCTATGCTTACGCACCGGCGCAACAGCAGCCTTATGAATCCGTCGTTCCCGAGCCGGCGGAAAGCGCCGCCGCGGTCCCGGAGCAGCTGCGCCGGCAGATCGTGAATTACCCGACGCGCGAAGCGCCGGGCGCCATTATCGTCGATACGCCGAATACGTATCTTTATTACGTACTCGGCGGCGGCAAGGCGGTGCGTTACGGCATCGGCGTCGGCCGCGAGGGCTTCACTTGGTCCGGTGTGCGCTCGATCGAGCGCAAGGCGGAATGGCCCGACTGGGTACCGCCGCCGGAAATGATCCAGCGTCAGCCTTATCTGCCGCGCTTCATGGCGGGCGGTGAAGGCAATCCGCTTGGCGCGCGCGCCATGTATATCGGCGGCACGGTCTACCGCATCCATGGGACCAACGCGCCGTCGACCATCGGTCAGAATGTGTCGAGCGGCTGCATCCGTATGCTCAATGAAGACGTGGTTGACCTCTATGAGCGTGTGAAGATCGGCACCAAAGTGGTGGTGTTGCCGGCGGGGCCGCGCAACGCGCCTGTGATCGCGACCGAACAGCGCCACCTACCCCAGGCCACATTGACGGATAGCCGGATCAGCGGCGTCTACTAGGAGACATCATTGAAAGAGTCGTCATGGCCGGGCTTGTCCCGGCCATCTCGATTCTGGGCGCACTGGCCTCCCCCAACGGGATGGCCGGAATAAATCCGGCTATGACGAAGGCATGCCATGCAGGCATGATGGATTCCCAGGTCGGGC
>JAXDOO010000282.1:0-3651 GCA_034668865.1 Alphaproteobacteria bacterium | reverse complement strand
GCCGGGCGGTTCGAGCGCGCCCGTGCACCATCTGTACGAAGACATTTATTACGTGCTGGAGGGCCACGGCAGCACGCAGATCGAGCTTCCTGACGGCAGCAAGCGTAGCTTCGAGTGGGGCCCGCATGCGATGTTCTCGATCCCAGTCAACATGACCTACCGGCATTTCAATGCCGATGGCCGCAAGCGGGCGCTGATCTCCACCACGACCAACATGCCACTCATCATGAACACGTTTCATAATGAACGTTTTGTCTTCGACAATCATTTCAGCTTCATCGAGCGGACCGGCAAGGAAGGCTATTTTTCTGGCGAAGGCGATTTCATCCCGATCCGCCCGGGTAACCACATGTGGGAGACGAATTTTGTCCCCGATGTCTCGAAGATCGAGCTGCACGCCTATGCCGACCGTGGTGCCGGATCCAGCAACATCAAGTTCATCCTCGCCGACGGTGTCCTCTCCGGCCACATGTCGGAGATGCCCGCCGGCACCTACAAGAAGGCGCATCGCCACGGCTCCGGCACGCACGTCATCTGCATCACCGGGCACGGTTATTCGTTGCTCTGGTATGACGGCGACAAGGATTTCGTGCGTATCGACTGGAAGCACGGCGTGGTCTGCCCACCGTGCAACGGCCAGTTCCATCAGCATTTCAACCTGAGCCAAGAGCCGTCCCGCTATCTCGCCCTCGGCATCGGTAATGTCCGCTATCCCTTCACCAACCAGAAACGCGAAACGATGGTCGGCGAAAAGGGAAAGCAGCAGCGTTCGTCGCTGAGCATCAAGCAAGGCGGGCACCAGGTCGAGTTCGAAGACCAGGATCCGCGCATTCACAAACTTTGGCTCGAAGAGATGAAAAAGGCCGGCGTCACACCGCGGATGGAAAAATACATACCAAGCATTTGATTGTTGTTCTTTGTCGGTTTCGCATTCCGCGAAGGCCAGGCTGGAAATCACGCGTATTCAGGGAATCCTCGTCATGGCTCAGGGCCGTCTCGTGTCCGGCGAAAAGATCGAGGCGCTGCTCAACCCGCGCAACGTCGTCATCGTCGGAGCGACCGACAAACCCGGCAATTGGCCACAGCGCGTCTGGCGCAATCTGAAGCGCTTCGAGTATCCGAAGCCGATCTACCCGTTCAATCCCTCGCGCGACAAAGTGTGGGACACGCGCTGCTACAGAACTTTCGCGGAGCTCCCGGAGTCGCCCGATCATCTGGTGGTGCTGGCACCGGCGAAGGCCGTGGCGGGAATTTTACGTGACGCGGCGGCGGCGGGCGCGCGCAGCGCCACGATCATGACTTCTGGATTCGAAGAGGCTCACGATGAACAGGGCCGGCGCCTGGGAGCCGAATTGCGTGCCGTTATCGCCGAGACGGGTATCGCCGTATCCGGCCCGAACTGCCTCGGCAATTTCAACGCCGCCGTCAGCTTCTTCTCGCTGCCCGATGACCGCGCGCAATCGCTCACCCGAGGTCCCGTGGCGGTCGTCGGCCAGTCCGGCGGCATAGCGATGGCGATCAAGCGCACATTGGAGGAACGCGGGGTTTTTACCGATGCCCTAGTCACCAGCGGCAACGAGACTGGCCTGACCACGGCCGATTACATCGGCTATTTCGCGAGTCAGCCGCAGATCAAGGTGATCGCTTGCTATCTGGAAGCAGTGCATGACACCGACGCCTTTCTTATCGCGCTTCGCAATGCACGCGCGGCGGGCAAGTATGTCGTCGTTATGAAGCTTGGTGGGTCCGACGCAGGCCGCGCTGCCGCGGCAGCGCATACCGGCGCGCTTGCGGGAACGATGGAGGCCTTCGACGCCGTCGCTGGGAGAGCAGGCGCTTTGCGCGTCCGCAACCTCGATGAAGTGATCGAGGCCGTCGAATTTTTGGTGCATGCGCCGCTGCCGCGCGGCAGGCGGCTTGGCTCCATCACCTTCTCCGGCGGAATGCGCGGGCTGTTGCTCGACGCCGCCGAAGCCAACGGCATGAGCTATCGGCCGCTGTCGGACGCAACGCACCGCAAGCTGTCCGAGATCCTGTCCGTAGGCTCGATTATCGGCAACCCCTTGGACGCGGGTTTTGCCGCATTGAACAGCAGCGACGCCTACCTCCGCTGTGTCGAGATACTGCTCGCCGACGACGAGATCGACATCTTGTTGTTGCAGGAGGAGCTGCTGCGTGCGCCGGGCAGCGAGCGCAAGGAGCGCAACCTCCACGCCGTCAACGCGCTTGCGGCCAAGGCCAGCAAGCCCATCGCCTTCGTCAGCATGATTTCCTACGGTCTCAATGATTACAGCCGGCAATTGCGTTCGGCCTTGCCGCACCTAGCGTTCCTGCAGGAGGTCGATAAATGCCTGCGCACGATGCGCGCGGTGACGCAGCAGCTTGGACGTGTCGAGCCAGCAACGCAAATCGCGCGCGCGCCGTCACGTGAGGGCCGCGCCCTGCTCGACAGCGCCATCGCTGCGCCGGGCCCGCGCACGCTCAACGAAGTGACGTCGAAGAATCTCCTCGCGGCCTATGGCCTGCGCGCACCGCGCGAAGTGCTGGCGAGGAACGAGGACGAAGCGGTTGCGGCCGCCCGGCAGATCGGCTTTCCCGTGGTTGCAAAGATCGTCAGCGCCGGCCTGCCCCACAAGTCCGATGTCGGCGGTGTAAAAGTGGGCCTCGCCGACGAGGCTGCCCTACGCGATGCCTACCAGTCGATCATCGCCGCCGCACGCGGCCATCCCGATCGGCCGCAGGTTGACGGCGTGCTCATTGCGCAGATGGTGTCGGGCGGTCTCGAACTCGTGCTGGGCGCAACCATCGATCCCGAAATGGGGCCGGTGATTCTGTTCGGCTCGGGCGGCGTCGATCTCGAGCTCACCCGCGACGTGGCGCTTGCGGCCTGCCCGCTCGATGAGGCCAGCGCGCTCGACCTGATCGGCCGCACGCGAGCGGGTGTCATCGCCGGCGGTTATCGCGGGAAACCGGCGCTCGATCGCAAGGCGCTGGTCGGTGCGCTGCTCGCAGTCTCCAATCTTATGAGCGACGCGGACGGCGCGATCACCGAGATCGACGTCAATCCTTTTCTGCTGACCGAGAAAGGCGGCTGCGCGCTCGATGCGCTGGTTGTTCTGAAAAACGACGCCTAACTACTTGCCGTTCCGGCCAATGAAGTCGAGCACCGCCTTGTTGAAGACCTCCGGCTGCTCCCAGTAGACCGAGTGTCCTGATTCCGGCGCGACCACCAGTTCACTGTTGGGAATCTTCGCTTGCAGCATCCGCGAGATCGACGGCGGCGTCAGCAGGTCGCCCGCTCCCGCGATCAGCAGGGTGGGCACTTTCAGCTGTTCGAGCTTCGCCTCGGTCATTTCCCGTCTGCCTTGCCCGCGCACGCTGCCGACCCACGCCTTGTGCTCGAGCTCGATCCAGAGCTTCAGGCCCTCCGGATTGACCGCACGATAGGACGGTCCGACTTCCTGCACTTCGGAGGGGATGTCGTCCCAGTTCTTCGGCCTGATGGACTGCGCCGCCTTCGCGATCGCGCCGCTGCGTATGCCGAAAGTGTTGCTGGATACGGTCAAGCTGAAAAGCCGGTCCGGGTAGGCCACCGCGAAATC
This sequence comes from Alphaproteobacteria bacterium, assembly GCA_034668865.1. Lineage (GTDB taxonomy): Bacteria > Pseudomonadota > Alphaproteobacteria > Rhizobiales > Xanthobacteraceae > CANKHA01. The sequence goes on along the minus strand of JAXDOO010000282.1, from coordinate 49 downwards.
CGCCGCAGTGCTGCCGCCCGACGCCACCGCCACCGCGTGGAATTTCCTG
>JAXDOO010000281.1:0-3806 GCA_034668865.1 Alphaproteobacteria bacterium | reverse complement strand
CCATGCAGGGCGTTGGCGACATTGCCGAGCGCGGTGAAGCTATCGAACACGCTGCTGATCTGGAACGACCTCCCCAGCCCTGCCCTCACCCGCCGATGGACCGGCAATGCCGTGACATCGCGGCCTTGAAACCAGATTCGACCGGAATCGGGGCGGAACCGGCCGGCGATCTGGTTGATCAGCGTCGTCTTGCCGGCGCCATTTGGTCCGATCAGGGCATGGACCTCGCCGCGCCAGACTTCGAGATTTATATCGGCCGTGACGGTCAGGGCGCCGAAGCGCTTGGTCAGGTTCTCAAGGCGGAGCACCGTGTCTGTCATCGCGCGACCGCCCGCAGGAGCAATGCATAGACGCCATCCTTGATCAGCATGACGCGGGCAATCAGCAGCGGCCCAAACAGCAGCATCCAGTGCTGAGTGATCTCGGAGAGAATTTCCGCGAACAGCAGGTAGATCGCCGCGCCGATGATCGGGCCGATGATCGTGCCTGCGGCTCCGAAGATGACCATCACAAGAAGTTCCGCCGAAACCTGCCAGCTCAGCATTCCTTGTGGCGCGACATATTGGTTGAGGTTGGCGAGCAGCGCGCCGGCAAGGCCGGCTATGGCACCGGAGATCGCGAATGCCGCGAGCCGATAGGGATAAGGAGGCACCCCGACTGCCTCCAGGCGGTCGCTATTGTCGCGGCTCGCGCGCAGAACGACGCCGAATCCCGCATTCATCGCCCGCATCGCAAAGACGACCACGGCAACGAGCAGCACGAGTACGAGGTAATAGAACGCGACCGGGTTGGAAATGTCGATGAGGCCGGCGAATGTATTCCGGCTGACCAGAGAAAACCCGTCGTTGCCGCCGTAGGCTCGCAGGCTTTGCGCGACGTAATAGACCATCTGCGCGAAGGCGAGCGTGATCATGATGAAATATAACCCGGTGGTGCGCAGCGAGAGCGCGCCGATCACCAGCGCGGCGAGCAGCGCGGCAGCCACCGCGAGCGGCCAAGTGAGGAACGCGCTCACCACACCGGCGTTCGTCAACATGCCGGCGGCATAGGCGCCGATCCCAAAGAAGGCCGCATGGCCGAGGCTGATCAGCCCGGCATAGCCGAGCAGGATGTCGATCGCCACCGCCGCCATCCCGTAGATCATGACGCGGGTCGCAAACTTGATGTAGAAGGTGTCGCCGGTGAGCGGCACCAGCAATCCGATCAGCAATAGTGCAGCGAGGATCCAGAAACGGCCGGTGGCGGGGACCATGGCGCGGCTCAGCCGGCGTGCGACGGAAACAGGCCGCGCGGCCGCCACAGCAATATCGCAGCCATGAGGATGTAGACCGTCATATTGGACAGCGCATTGCCTGTGCCCGTGCCGAACACGACGGGCAACAGCACGCGGCCGAACGTGTCGAGCACCCCGACGAGCAAGGACGCGATCAATGCACCGCGGATCGAGCCGACGCCGCCGATGATCACTACGACCAAGGTGAGCACGAGGATCGGCTCGCCCATGCCCGGATGCACGGCGAGAAGCGGACCGGTCATCATGCCGGCGAGCCCAGCGAGCACGCCGCCGAGCGCGAAAATCAGCATGTAAATGCGCGAGATGTCGACGCCCATCATCTCGACGACCAGCCGCTTCTCCGCACCGGCGCGTATCAGCATGCCGAGCCGTGTCTTGGCGATGACGAAATAGAGCGCCACACCCACCAGTGCGGCAACTGCGGTGATCGCGAGCCGGTAGGCCGGATAGGCGGCTCCCTCGAACAGCCGGACCTGGCCGGACAGAATGCTCGGGATGGCGATATAGAGCGGATCGCGCCCCCATAGAACGACGACCAGCTCATTGAAGAACAGCACCAGGCCGAAGGTGGCGAGCACCTGATCGAGGTGGCCGTGACGGTAAAGCGGTCGAATGATCGTCCGCTCGAGCAGCAGCGAAAGGACCCCAATGCCCAGCAGCGCCAGCACCACGCCGGCGGCATAGGAGTTCGTCCAGTCGATCCATTGCATGAGGAAGTAGCTGCCGAGCATGAACATGGAGCCATGCGCGAGGTTGATGACGTTCATGATTCCGAAGATGAGCGTCACGCCGACGGCAAGCAGGAACAGCATCATGCCGAACTGCACGCCGTTGAACGCTTGCTCGAGAAGCAAGGCGGGGGCCATGACTCGACGCGAACTCCAATCGCCTGAACGCCGCTTTGCGAGCGCGCGCTGCCGCCGGCTATTTCGGCATCTTGCACTTCTGGTAGTCGGGATCCATCTGGTCGTTGATCGCGACGCCGATCAGCTTCGAGTAGAGCTGCCCCTTCTCGTTCTTGGCCACCTCCTCGACGGTGATGTCCTGAATGGGAAAATGATTGGTGTTGAAGCGGAACTTCCCGCGCACCGATTGATAGTCAGCCTTGCGGAAGGCCGCTCGTAGCGCATCCTGGTCAGTCAGGTTTCCCTTCACCGCGCGCACGGCGCTGTCGATCAGCATCACCGCGTCATATTGGCGGGCGGCGAAGCCGGTCGGATCGCGATTGAATTTGGCTCGGTAAGCTTCGACGAAGCGCTTGTTGGCCGGATTGTCCAGCTGGTGATTCCAGCTCTCCGACATGACGACACCGAGCACTGAATCGCCCTGCGCCGGGAATAGCGTCGGATCGGAAAACGCCCCCATCGAATAAAGCGGGATGCGGCCCAGCAACCCGGCCTGGGCATATTGGCGAGCAAAAGCCACCGCCGACGAGGCGAAGTAGAAGACGTAAACGGCATCAGGATTGGCGGCACGCAATTGCGTCAGCTCGGCGGAGAAGTCGAGCTGCTTAATCGGGGTATAGACCTCCGCTACCTTCTCGCCCTTGAAGCCGCGGATAGCCGCCTTGGTGTGTTCCCAACCGGCCTGGTAGTCCATGCCCATGAAATAAGCGCGCTTGTGTCCCTTCGCGCTCATATATTCGCCGACCGCAATGTCCCATTGGTCATTGTGGAACGAGGACACGAACAGGTTGGGGTGGCAGCCCTCGCCGGCGAGGGTGGACGGGCCCGCATTGGCTCCCACGACAAAAGCTCCGCCGTTGAGCAGAGGCCTGACCGACGCCATCATGGTATGGCTGAAAGGCAGACCGGTCACGATCTGCACCTTGTCGCGGTCGATCAGCCGATTGGCCGCCTGAGCGGCCTCGCCCGGATCGCCCTTGTCGTCGGCGACGATGATCTCGGTCGTCAATCCCCCGATCTTGCCGCCCAATTGCTCGACGGCGATGTCAAAGCCGCGCTTCTGCTCGGCGCCGGCGACCGAAAGCTGGCCGCTGAGCGCTGTCAGCAGGCCGAGGCGGAGCTCCTGCGCCCCCGCCCCGCCCGACCACAGCGCGGCCGCAGCGAACGTCGCAATGCAAAGTCTTCCGTACATGTCGTACCTCCCCGATTTGTGCGGCTCATAAGCTGGCCGCATTGAACGCGCGCGCCGTCAGGCGGCGCGCCGCCTATGTTTGCCGTCGAATGCGGGCGCGACCGCCCGCATGAAACGGTCCATCTCCTCCTTGACCTGATTATGCGGCTTCAGGCCGACGTTGAAATAGAGGATCACCTCCTCGAAGCCGGTCGCCTCAACCTTCTTCAACGTGTCGATGATCTGCTGCGGCGAACCGATCAGCACCGAATTCTCGGTCAGGTCCTCAGGCCTTACCTTATGCAGCCGATCGACCATGTCGATGAAATAGCGGTAACTAGGCGGCGCCGTTTTCGGGTCGCCCGGCAAAGCCGGGATGACGCAGTCCGGATTGTTGCGGACCTGGCGCGCCCGTTGCGCCGCCGCCTGGTCCTTG
>JAXDOO010000280.1:0-2924 GCA_034668865.1 Alphaproteobacteria bacterium | reverse complement strand
CAATTCCACCAGGACGAATGGTGGCTCTGGCCCGGCACCGCGAGCCTTATCGCGCTGGAATACTCGAAGTTCCTGCTCGCCGCCGCACGCGCCGCCGCATCCTGATGCTCGTCCGCTCAGCGATCTTCACTGCGCTCACGTTCCTATGGACGGTTTCGCTGTGCATCGTCGGCGTGCCGACGTTCTTCCTGCCGCGGCGGCGGCTGCACCGCATGTCGGCGCTGTGGACGCGCGGCATCTTCTGGCTGCTGCGCACCATCGTGGGCCTGCGCTACGAGCTGCGCGGCGTCGCCGCCCTGCCCGCGCCGCCCTACATCCTCGCGGTCAAGCATCAGTCGACGTTCGAGACGCTGGTGTTCCACACGTTCCTGGACGAGCCGATCTTCGTGCTCAAGAACGAGCTGCTGCGCGTGCCGGTGCTGGGCTGGTACCTCGCCAAGGCGGGCATGATCGGCATCGACCGCTCGGCCGGCGCCGGCGCGATGAAGAAGATGCTGCGCGAAGCGCGCGACGTGCTGCGCTCGGGCCGCCAGATCATCGTGTTCCCCGAAGGCACCCGCGCCCCACCCGGCGAGCAGCGGCCCTATCACGCCGGGATCGCCGCGCTTTACCTGCATTTCGAGGTGCCGGTGATCCCGGTCGCGCTGAACTCCGGCGTGTTCTGGGGCCGGCGCGCCTTCGTGAAGAAGCCGGGCACGATCACGGTGGAGTTCCTGTCGCCGATTCCGCCCGGCCTGGACCGCGCCGGCTTCATGCAGGCGCTGGAGAGCCAACTCGAAGGCACCAGCAATCGGCTGGTTGCCGAAGCGACGTCAAAGGCTTGACCGAAGCACCCGGTAGTGGGTCAGTTTGAGCCCAGGTAGCGTCGAATGATCCCGTGCGTTCCAGCATTTGACACGACGCAGTTTTGCCCCACACAGTTGAAAATAAACTGGGGGGCTTATGGCTGCCGAAGAAGCAGTGGCAAGGATCGCCCTAAAATACGTGGGCGGCGATGCCGACGAGAACCTTATCGATCTTCTGTCGCTAGGGCAGTCGCTTCAGGGGGCCGCCCGGATTCTGCGGTCATCTGGCCACTTTGCCTTAACGCATCAGTACGAGCGGCAAGTGAGCCTTCTTCAGGTGAGGGTGCTGGCGACCCCTGCGGTTCCGGGCTCTTACGACTTGATGAACCTTGTCATGCCCATCGGGTCAGTGCTGCCATTCATGGCCGATCCCGCAATGAAATTGGTGCCAGAGGTGGCGAAGTACGTAGTTTCGCGCGTTTTGGGCAAGCTCAGGGGGAAACCGCACATGCACGTCCTACTTGACAAAGTCCTAGAGGAAAACGCGGCCACTCGACGGGACGCATTCGACCTTGCCCGACATGCGCTCGACAAAATGGCCGAGGCGTCACGCCCGGCCGTAAAGCAGATGGCAGCGCCCATTGGAGTGACATGCGAGACAGTCCAGTTAAGCGGGCCGACGGATGAGCCGGTGATAATTGATCAGGCCGACAAAGATGCGCTTGAGGACGAGGACGACACGATCAAGCCTGAGGATACGTTTCGGGTCTACTTGAGCGAGGTGGATATGAAGAGCGCCAGCTGCAAGCTTTCGCTGGATCAAGCGAATCCGCTCAATGATAGATTCACGGCGAATATCTCAGACGTGTCGATTAAAAAACCTGACAACGAATATACCGCGAGCATGGGCAAGTGGATCACTGTGCGCGCACGCGCGATTTACCGGGCTGACCAGTTGCACCGCCTAATTATTGAAAGTGTCGTCAAATAGCGGTTTTGCGCGCTTCCCATTCATCCACGATGCGCACGATATCGGTTAATTCCCAAAGCTTTTCCGTGACGCCTGCCGCCATTGCGGGCGTGGCGCGCAGCGTCTGATGGATACGCACGAAATTGTAGTGCATGAAGTAGATCGACAGCGCGTGAACGTGGTTCTCGACCTTCTTTGAAAACGCATTGGTCAGCCGCGTGAAGCGCCGCATGCTCATACGCATCGTGAGATTTTGCCGCTCGGCGTAGCTGGTCGAAATGTGCCGTTCATCGGGATTGCCGATCTGGACGCGGCTCACCGCAGCGATACAAACCGGCGGGCTATAGCGGTGTGCCGGGCTGTCGGTGGGCGCGGCGTAAATCTTGTCCAGCATCGCGTAGTCCACGTCCTGACCGAACGCTTCTTCCATCGCGTTCATGTAGGCGCGGTGGCCGTCCGTGGTGATCTGGACGCGACCGGAAAGACGTTGCGCCAGATCGGTGCAGAACTCCCGCGCCGCAGCTGCCGTGCGGTCAGCGACCAGCCACGATGCGATCAGCTTGGTATCGGCATCGATGGCCGTCCACGTCCACACGTCGCCAACGCCGAACTCGCCCTTGCGGCTGGCCGGGACGTTGCGCTGCTTCATGCCGACAAAGGACCAGATTTCGTCGAGCTGTAGCTTCTGGCTGCGGAGGTTGCGCAGGGTGCGGTCCTGATACCAGGCGCACGCCTGACCGGCATCGGCGAGAAGCTTCACGATGGTGTTCTTACTCGCCCCGGTCATGCGGGCGATGGCGCGGATCGACATGCCCTCGACCATCATGCCGATGATTTGGGCGCGCTTTTGTTGGGGCAGCTTGTTCATGCCCCCACTATCTGACCCTTTATGCTTACCGTCAAGCATAATGTCGTACGGGATGCTTTTCGCGTTGGCAACGCCCTCCTATCCCTGCCTCTCTCGCGGCGGCAGAGCGTCACTATTGCCATACTAATTTCTCGGTGGCAATATTAGATCGCTTATTTCGGCGTCGGTGTCCCGGCTGCCGACCATTGGAAAGGCGTCAAGATGGCCCTCAGCAACGAGATGCGTAGGTTACAGGCCAAGTGGAACAGCGGCGGTGGATGGCCTAAACGATTGGAATCTATAGAAATTAGTAACATTAGGG
>JAXDOO010000279.1:0-3924 GCA_034668865.1 Alphaproteobacteria bacterium | reverse complement strand
TTATTCCTGCGGCTTGGACGTGACCATCCCACACGTAGCGAAAAACGTCGCTCGATATTGGAGGCGCCGGCAGCATCAGAAGACGCATGAGAAGACCGACGGCGAGGATCGCCGCGACATGCGTTTCCGGGCGCGCGTGCTTGAGACGTGTGAGTACGAACCAGGCTGCAACCGCGTAGACTGCGGACTGGGCAAAGAAGAACACATAAACGGTTGGGAAGTTGTTCTGATTCAGCGCATATGACGCGCAGCCCGCAAGCAGCACCAAAATGACGCCGAAGGCGAGCAGGGGATATGCAGCGCCGGCTTGCCCACTCATTTCCCCCTCAGTGCCGGGGGCGAGCATTCTATGCATTACGGCCAGGAGATTCGGGCGAGGAGGACCGCTACTTCGCAAATGTTGTGCGCACACACTAGGAGCCGTTCTTTCCCGTGCCCAACGCGATGCGGGTTCCAAAAAAACTGAGGGGCAAGAGGAGCACGACCACGAACAACGGAGCGATTGCTGGCGGAACGCCCAAATTCTCTATCAAGACGACGACGAGGTTCAGACCAATCACGTACGTCACCAATGTGACTGTTGTGAACCGCAGCAGGGCTCGCCAGTTCAGAGTGGTGCGAAATACCAGGCGCGAATTGAAGACGGCGGACAGGAGGATGCCTGCCGCAAACGAGAGCGTATATGCGACCTTGTAAGGGACAAGAAAGAGCAGCATCTGGTAGAGAAGAAACGTTGCGAGCGTGTTGATAGCCCCCGCGCCGATAAAGCGGGGGACCTGCGTCAGCAGGTCTGCGAATCTGTGATTCTTGCTCAACGCCAGATTCCGGCCAGTGGCGTACGCCACAGTTCCCTACCGCCTCGTGGCCGATTGCAACTCATCCTGTGGAAATTGATTCGCTGCGGTGTCCGCTGCCCTGCCACGCGCAGCCCAGGCTAAACGGGTAGGCCGCCTCAGGGTGCTCGATTTCTGCAAAGCTCGGCGATATGGTGCCTGCCATTATGATAGTTTCACAGCTCATGAATCCGCTCGAGACCGTGCCACTAAACGACCTTTGTCGTCAAACCGCGTCGCTGCAGCAGGAGATCGGACGCGCGGTTGCCCAGGTGGTCACGAGCGGATGGTACGTGCTGGGCCCAAATGTCTCAGCCTTTGAACGGGAGTTCGCGCAATATTGCGATGCGCGTCACTGTATTGGCGTTGCGAACGGCACCGACGCCTTGGAACTCGCGCTCCGCGCCCTCGGGTGCGGGCACGGCAGTGAAGTGATCACGATTGCGAACGCGGGAATGTACGCCACCACTGCGATTCTAGCCATTGGCGCCATTCCAGTCCTCGCCGACATAGAGCCCGAGACCCTGACGATGTCAGCCGATGGGCTCGCCCAGCGCATCGGGGCGAAGACCGCCGCCATCATCATTACCCATCTTTACGGACAGCTTGCCGATTTCGACCGCCTGATGTCGATCGCCGACGCCCATGGCGTTCCGGTCATCGAAGATTGCGCGCAAGCACACGGCGCGGAGCGTGGCGGTCGCAAGGCCGGAACGGTCGGGGCGATCGGTTGCTTCAGCTTCTATCCGACGAAGAACCTCGGAGCCCTTGGCGACGGCGGCGCGCTCACCACCAACGAGGACGCGTTGGCCGACGCATTGAAAGCGTTGCGGCAATATGGCTGGCGGAGCAAATACAACGCGGACCGGCCTTATGGACGCAACAGCCGCCTTGACGAGCTCCAGGCGGCGGTGTTGAGAGTCAAGCTGCCGAAGCTCGATGGCTGGAATGCGCGGCGCCGCGAGATCATGAAGCGCTATCGCGCATCAGGCGGAAGCTGTGTGCGGATTCCTAATGCTGATGGCCTTGATCACGTGGCGCATCTCTGCGTGGCGCGCACGGATCGACGTGAGCAGCTCCGGGGCCTGCTCACGTCCCGCAAGATCGGGACGGACATCCACTACCCAATTCCGGATCATCACCAGACCGGTATGCGCGGCATCCTACCCGAAGGGCTGTCGCTGCCGTGCACAGAGGCGGCTGCGGCCGAGATCCTGACATTGCCCTGCTTCCCCGAAATGACGGAGGCTGAGATCACGCGGGTGTGCGATGCGCTTGAGGATTTCTCGTTAGAGCAGGCTGGATGAGCAAGAAGACCGCAATCGAGTGGAGCAAGCTTGATTTCGCAGGCTTCGCCCGGCTCGCCCGGGACGAGAGCCTGAGCAAGTACGAGAAGATCGGGTTTCCGGATGCGTACCGCGCCGGCTTCGAGGAGGCGATCTTCGCCGACATCCAATCGAAACTCCCGCGACTGGGAGGCGAGCGCGAACTCAAGGTGCTAGACATCGGCCCCGGCTGCAGCGACCTGCCTCACATGCTGATCGCCCTCTGCAAAGCACAGAATCACCGGCTGTATCTGATCGACTCGGATGAAATGCTGCAGCAGCTGCCCGATGCGGAATTCATCGAGAAACGGCCAGGACTCTTTCCGAGGGACTCGGAAAGCGTATCGGACCTCGTCGGGCAGATTGATGTGATGATCTGCTACTCGGTCCTGCACTACGTGTTCGTGGATGCGAATCCTTTCAACTTCGTCGATCTTTCGGTGGAATTGCTTGCGTCGGGCGGCGAATTTCTGATCGGCGATATTCCCAACGTCTCGAAGCGGCGTCGCTTTTTCTCAAGCGAGGCCGGAGTGGCGTTCCACCGATCATTTACCAAAACCGACACGTTGCCCGAAGTGGAATTCAATGTCCCCGTGCCCAGTGTCATCGATGACGCAGCAGTGTTGGGGCTCGTGTCCCGTGCCCGGGCAGCTGGTGCGGACGCCTACATCATGGCCCAGCCGCCTTCGCTGCCTATGAGCAATCGCCGCGAGGATATTGTCTTGAGGAGGCCTTGATGGCGGCAGAACTCGGAAAGCACAAGGGCCGCAAGCTCGTCATCGTCGGCGACAGTGCCTTCGCGGAAGTCGCCTACGAATACTTTACGCACGATTCGAACTACGAAGTCGTCGCCTTTGCGGTCGAGCAGGCCTATCTCAAGCGCGAAGAGCTGCTCGGTATCCCGATCGTCTCCTTTGAGAGTCTTGGCGATCGTTATCCGCCGCGTGATCACGATATCTACGTTGCGATAGTGTACACCCAGATGAACCGGCTACGAACGCGGCTGGCGAAAGCGGCGAAGGAGTCGGGCTATGCGCTTGCGAGCTATGTAAGCACCCACGCGTTCGTTTGGCCTAATGCGAGGACCGGAGAGCATTGTTTCATCTTCGAAAACAACGTGGTCCAACCGTTCGTGACCGTTGGGGACAATGTCGTGCTCTGGAGCGGCAACCACATTGGCCACCACTCCAAAATCGGCGACAACGTGTTCATCTCGTCGCACGTCGTGATCTCAGGCTTCTGCGAGATCGGTTCGAATTGCTTCATTGGCGTGAACGTCGCCGTTGGTAACAATCTGACGATTGCGAAGTACTGCTGGATTGGCACCGGCGTCGTCGTTTCTCAGATCACCAAGGACGGGGAACTTTACAAGTCGCCGGAGAGCGAGGTTGCCAAGGTGAGCGCGCTGCGTTTCTTCAGGGTGAAGGAATAATTCTGAATGCGGTGGCGGAAGTTGGGGCACGTATTCTCCCCAGACGGACGATCGTCTTGGGCGTGTACCAATGCGTCCTTTCCGACCGCCATCCTCCAAAGCCCGTCCGTGATTCGCGTTTATTTCACTGCGCTCGATGCTAACCAGTTCGGCCAAGGCTCTTGGGTAGATTTAGATGCCAGTGACCCGCGGCGGGTCTTGGGCGCTTCGCCGAAACCTGTCCTGACGCTAGGAGACCTCGGCGATTTCGATGATGCCGGAGCCAACCCATTCTCAGTCGTCAACTTTGGGGGCCGGTGCCTCATGTTCTATCAGGGTTGGCAGCGAACGGTCA
>JAXDOO010000278.1:0-3106 GCA_034668865.1 Alphaproteobacteria bacterium | reverse complement strand
GGGGAGACCGAAGCGGCTGGGGCGGCGCCTTGCGCGGGAGCCCGCTCCGCAACATCATCTTGCGGGAGCTTGTCGTCAATATACCGCCCCAATGCGTCGAGACTGCTTTCGCTACCCAAGAGCTGGCGGAACGTGATTCTAAGTCCGAATTTCTCCTGTAAGGCCTGAGTCACTTGGGTCAGGAACAGGGAGTCGAAGCCCATCTCCAGGAAGTTTGTGGATCCATCGACGGCGGAAAGGTCCTGCCCAGATAGGTCCTCAAAGATGTCTACGAGCAACCCTCGAATCCTTGGCTTGCGGTTCGGAGGAGTTGCCGTTGGTTCTGCGGATGACAGAGTTTTTGCCATGGAGTTTACAGCTGTTGTTGCTTGTGTGACTGGAGACGTAACGAGGGTTTGACTTGATCCTGCCTCTCGCGCGAGGGCTACTGTAGGCGGCCGCGAATCCGCTGGAACTTCCAAATCGTAGCGCTTGCGTTGGAACGGGTAAGTCGGCAGCGAGACGCGCTGGCGGCTCTCTTCGGGATACAGCGCGGACCAGTCTGGCGTGATCCCAGCGAGCCACAGGGAGCCCAGAGCATTCATGAGCTGCGTGGAATCGCCATCGCCCGAAAATCCGTCCGAGAGCGAGGAAACGATGGTTTGGTTGCCCGGAAATTCACCATGCTGTCGCGCAAGCGTCGCCAGCACGTTGCCCGGGCCAACTTCCAGGAGCACCGCGTTCGGATCCTTGCGAAGTTCCTTGATCGCGGCCGAAAATTGCACCGGTTGGCGCGCATGCCTTGCCCAGTATGACGGATCGGTTGCCTCGCGCTCAGTGATCCAGGTTCCCGTCACGCCAGACAAATACGGAATTTCCGGCCGATTAAGTTTGAACTTTGACACGATGGCCGTGAGCGGTTCGATGAACGGATCCATCATTGCGGAATGGAACGCATGCGACGTGACCAGGCGGCGGTTAGCCACACCTTCGCGATTGAGGTCCTGCTCGAATTGATCGAGTGCCTCAGACGGACCGGCAACAACGCACAGCGCGGGCGAGTTCACGGCCGCGAGCGAAAGGGGCTCCCGCAGGCGCTTGACAACCTCGGCCTCCGGCAGGCGAACCGAAAGCATCCCCCCCGGGGGAGCGTCCTGCATCATCCGTCCCCGGGCCGCGACTAGCGCAAGAGCTTCCTCCAGCGAAAAGACGCCGGCAATGCACGCCGCGACGAATTCTCCGATGCTGTGGCCGGCCATCGCCTGCGGTCGGACGCCCCAGCTCATCCACAGCTGCGCCAAGGCGTATTCGATCGTGAATATCGCCGGCTGGGCGAGGACGGTCTCTGTAACACGACGCTTGGCTTCATCCGTGATGCCTTCCGGCGGATAAAGCAGCTTGCGGAGATCGGCACCGAGGTGAGGACGCAGTATCTCCGCGCAGCGATCGACCGCATCACGGAAAACCGGCTCGGAATAATAGACTTCCCGCGCCATGTTCGGATGCTGCGAGCCCTGGCCGGGAAAGAGGAAGCAGACCGCGGGAGCTTCGCTCCGCTCAAGACGAGTCCGTACGCGCTCGCACCTGCCTTCGGACAGGGCCGAGACGGCGTCCGCGGCATCGCGGGCGCTCACCATGCGCCGGCAGGCGAACGGCCGCCGTCCTGCCTGCAGCGTCCACGCGACATCCGAAAAATTCAAATCCGGATTGGCTTTCAAGTGAGCGACGAGGTTGGCTGTCGCATGGTCAAGCGCCGTTTCGGAACGAGCAGAAAGAACGATCAGATGACAGGATCGCTTTGAGGGCGACGACTTGCGCTCCGGCGCTTGTTCGATGACGACGTGCACGTTGGTGCCGCCGACCCCGAATGAGCTGACACCGGCCCGCCGAGGCGCTTTCTCCATGCTCCATTTGGATCGTTCCGCTCTGACTAGGAACGGACTGTGCTCGAAGTCGAACTTCGGATTAGGTTTCCGAAAATGAAGTGTCGGCGGAAATTCACCATATCGGACGATGTGCGTCGCATTAATCAGTCCGGTCACACCGGCAGCAACGTCCAGATGCCCGACATTCGTCTTGGCGGTACCAATCGTGCAGAATTGCCTCTTCTTGGTACGCGCGCCAAAGGCCTGCGTTAAGCCTTCAAGCTCGATCGGATCGCCCAGCGGCGTTCCGGTGCCGTGTGCTTCGATGTAGCCGATCGATTCCGGTTCGACGCCGGCAGCTTCTTGCGCCGTCGCGATGACGCGCGCTTGCCCTTCCACGCTCGGCGCCGTGTAGCCGACTTTTGTCGAGCCGTCGTTGTTGACGGCAAAACCGCGGATGACCGCATAAATCTGGTCGCCATCATGTACCGCGTCTTCGGCTCGCTTCAGGAGAACTACACCGACGCCGCTGCCAAACACGGTTCCCTGAGCGTCAGCATCGAATGCACGACAGTGACCATCCGGGGACACCATGCCTCCGTCCTGGTAGTAATAACCTCGCTTTTGCGGAAAGGTGACGGAAACGCCGCCGGCCAGCGCCATATCGCTCTGATAGGTCAAAAGCGATTGGCATGCTTGCGTGACAGCGAGCAGCGAGGTCGAACAAGCCGACTGCATCGTGAAACTTGGGCCGCGCAAATTCAGCTTGTAGGAAACTCGCGTCGACAGGAAATCGAGGCTGCTCCCCATCATCTCGATGTAATTCGAGACCTGATAGCCCGAAGTAAAATCTTGAATGAATCCTGGCAAGGCGCACAAGCGGGTCAGAAAATACGACCAGACACTTGAACCGGCATACACGCCGATCTGCCCGGGGTAGGCATCCGGGACGTAGCCGGCGTCTTCCAGCGCCTGCCAGCAGCTCTCGAGAAACAGCCTTTGCTGCGGATCCATCAATGCCGCTTCGCGCGGATTAATGCCGAAAAACTCGGCGTCGAAAAGATCGACATCGTCCAGGACCGAGCGCGCCTTGATGTAGCGAGGGTCGCTTCCGACCTCGGCCTTGTTCGCGATCTCCAGGTCCTCGAGCGGAACCTGAGAAATCGACTCGATGCCTTCGAGTTGATTGCGCCAAAACTCAGCGACGCTCCGGGCACCAGGGAAGCGCCCGGCCATGCCGATGATGGCAACGCCTTCTACCA
>JAXDOO010000277.1:0-6756 GCA_034668865.1 Alphaproteobacteria bacterium | reverse complement strand
CGCATTGAGCTTCAGGTCTTGGCGATTGAACCAATTCATCGGTTTGTCCGCGCACGCCGGAGATGGGTGGCCATCTCCTACAGCGTCCCGGCCCGGGCTCCAATGGATTTACGGCTGTGCTATGGGGTGGCGGGGAATTGCCGATGAGAAAACTTGCCGCCGCGCTGTTGCTGCTTTTGTCCGGCATGCCGGCTTTCGGCGATTCGCCGCGCCGCGTCGTGTCGTTCAATCTCTGCGCCGATCAACTCGTCGTGGCGCTGGCGGATTCCGATCAGATCGCCGCGCTCTCGCCTTATGCGCAAGACCGTCATTTGTCGATCGTCGCAGAACGGGCGCGCGGCTTCCCGACGCTGGACTGGAGCGCCGAGGGCACCGTCGCCTTCGGGCCCGATCTGGTGCTGGTGGGTCCCAACGACCGGCGCGAGACCCGCCGCATGCTCAACACTCTCAAGATACCCGTGGCCGACGTCGCGCTGGTGACCGACATTGCTGCGGCGCGAAACCAAATCCTTACCGTGGCCGCGCGCCTCGGCCACCCTGAACGCGGTGACGCGATGGTGCGCGCACTGGATGACGCACGCTCCCGGCTCGCCGCCGCCGCGCGGCCGATTGCAAAGACTGCGCTGGTGGTCGAGCGCGGCGGTTACGTGGAAGGACCGCAAAGCCTGGTGGCGACGCTGCTGGCGGAAGCCGGCTTGCGGCTGCCGGCGGGAGCGCCTGCCGGCTATGGCGGCTATATGTCGCTCGAGATGCTCCTGGTGACGCGTCCCGATCTGCTGGTGCTGAAGGATCCGCCCTTGCAGGCGGAGGACCAGGGCGCGCTGTTCTTCACCCATCCGGCGGTGGCGGCGCTCTATCCGGCGGACCGGCGCATTGCGCTGCCGACGCGTTACACATTGTGCGGCGGACCGGCACTGATCGAGGCGCTGGATTATCTCGCGGATGTGCTCGGCCGGAACGCCGGACCGCGCAACGGGCGGCCGCTTCCCGGCAGCGAGCGTTCGCGCTGGCGCGGCTAAGACCGCGCCGCCGCCCACTCGGTAACGATCTCGGCCAGCGCATCAAGCCCGTCGGTGAGCGCCGCCGGCCCGGGCTGCAAAATCAGGCTCGATTTGATCTCCCGCAGCCAGCCGTCGCGCACCGCGGGCAGCGTCTCGAAACCCGGCCGCGTGGCGACTTTCGCCGGCACGAATTTCTTGCCGCACCAGGAGCCGACGATGATGTCGGGCTTAGCCGCGATCACGTCGGCGCCGGTGACGATGCGGTCCTTGGCATTCTTGCGCAGTGCCAAGGCGGGAAAGGTCTCGATGCCGCCGGCGGCCTCCACCAGCTCCGACACCCAGCGGATGCCGGAGATCATCGGCTCGTCCCATTCCTCGAAATAGACGCGCGGATGCATGCGCAACGCGTCGGAGCGCGCACGCACCGCGTCGACCCGCTGTTCGAGCGAGCTTGCAAGCGCTTCCGCTTTGCCGTCTGCGCCGACGAGGGCGCCGAGCGTGCGGATCATGTCGAGAATGCCGGCGATGTCGCGCTGATTGAAGGCATGCACGGCGATGTTGTTGCGCACCAGATCCGCCACGAGATCGGCCTGCAGGTCGGAAAAGGTGAGCACGAGATCCGGATTGAGTGCGAGGATTTTCGGAATATCGGCGGAAATGAAAGCCGAAACGCGCGGCTTCTCCTTGCGCACCTGCGGCGGCCGTACCGCATAGCCGGAGACACCGACGATGCGCCGTTGCTCGCCGAGCAGATACAGCGTTTCCACCGTCTCCTCGGTCAGGCAAACGATGCGTGCCGGCGGAAACATGATGCTTTACGTCCCGATCGCGCGCATGGCGTCGAGGAACGCGACGCCGCGCACGGCTTTGACCCGACCCTCCTCCAGCCACACGACCGAGGTCGCGATGCGCCGCACTTCGCCGGCATCGTGGCTGACATAAACCATCGGCACGCGCGCTTCGTCGCGCAGGCGCTCGAAATACGGCAGGATTTCCGATTTCCGCCGGGCGTCGAGCGAGGCCAGCGGCTCGTCGAGCAGCAGCAGGCGCGGGCGCATCAACAGCGCGCGCCCGACGGCGATGCGCTGGCGCTCGCCGCCCGATAATTTCCCCGGCCGTCGCCCCAAGAGCGGACGGATGTCGAGCAGGTCGATGACGCGATCCGCTTCTGCTGCCTCGACGGCAAGCCCGCTCATGCGCCGGCCATAGTCGAGATTGCGCGCCACCGTCATATGCGGAAACAGCCGTCCTTCCTGAAAGACATAGCCGATGCGCCGCCGGTGCGCGGGCACATTGATACCCGCCGCGGAGTCGAACAGCACGCTGTCCTCAAGCACGATGCGTCCGCGGTCGGGCGTCACCAGCCCGGCAATCGTGTTGACGAGCGTGGTCTTGCCGGCCCCGGACGGTCCGAACAGAGCGGTGATGCCTCCCTTTGCTTCGAAGCGCACCGCGAGCGCAAAGTCGCCAAGCCGCTTTTCCGCATCCACAGACAGCATCTCACTCTCCGTGGAAACGCGTGCCGGCGCGCCGCGCCAGCGCTTCGGAGGCAACCAGCGCCGCGAGCGCGATGATGATGGCGACAATGACAAGCCGGCCTGCCGCGCCTTCGCCACCGGGCACCTGCATGAAGGTGTAGATCGCCGCCGAAATGGTCTGGGTCTCGCCGGGAATGTTGGAGACGAAAGTAATGGTGGCGCCGAATTCGCCCAGCGCCTTGGCAAAGCACAGCACCATGCCCGCGATGATGCCCGGCAACGCCAGCGGCAACGTGATGGTGAGGAAAGTGCGGGCACGGTCGGCGCCGAGTGTGGAGGCGGCGTCCTCCAGCTTTCGATCGATCGCCTCGAAGGACAGCCGGATCGCACGCACCAGTAACGGGAAACCCATGACGGCGCAGGCGAGTGCCGCGCCGGTCCAACGGAAGGAAACCACGATCCCGAAATAGTCTTCAAGAAAGCTGCCGACCGGTCCCTTGCGGCCGAATGACAGCAGCAGCAGATAGCCGGTCACCACCGGCGGCAGCACGAGCGGCAGATGCACGATGCCGTCAAGCAGCGACTTGCCCCAGAAATCCTTGCGCGCCAGCAGCCAGGCGACGGCGATGCCGAAGGGCAATACGGCAAGCGTTGCCGCTACGGCTATCCGCAGCGATAACTGAACCGCTATCCATTCGTCGGGAGAAAGATCAAACATCTTGCGTCACACGTCGCTCCCCCTCCCTATCCCTCCCCCGCTTGCGGGGGAGGGATAGGGAGCGCAGCGAGCGGATGGGGGAAATTGGCGAAATCAATTGGCACCCGCGTTAAGAGTTCTTGGCCAGAACGGTGAATCCGCGCTGCTCGAAAATGTTGCGCGCGAGCGATGACTGCAGGAATTCAAGATAAGCCGCCCCGCCGGTTTTTGCTCCCGCCGTCAGCGCTGCAGGATAGACGATCGGCGGATGGGAATCCGCTGGAAAGACGCCGATCACCTTCACCTTCGGCTCGGCCTTGGCGTCGGTCGCGTAGACGATGCCGAGCGGCGCCTCTCCGCGCGCCACCAGCGACAACGCCACGCGCACATTCTCCACCATCGCAAGCTTGGGCTGCACCGAAGCCCAGAGCCCGAGCTTTTCCAGCGCCGCCTGCGCGTAGCGTCCGACCGGGACTGCCCGCACGTCGCCGGTGGTGATGCGGCCGTTGCCGGCGAGCCCCGCCAGGTCGAAGCCTGAACCGATCGTGACGTTGCCGATTTTTGCGTCCGCCGCGGCGATCAGCACCAGCCGGTTGCCGAGCAGGTTGACGCGGGTGGCGTCCTGCACGGCCTTTTTTTGTGCGCCATAGTCCATCGATTCCAGGTCGGCGGAGATGAACACTTCCGCCGGTGCGCCTTGCTCGATCTGCTTGATCAGCGCTCCGCTGCCGGCATAGCTGGTGACAATCTCGATGCCCTTGGCCTGCTTGTAAGCGGCATTCACTTCGTCGAGCGCGTCCTTCAAAGAGGCGGCGGCGAAGACGATCATGCGCTGGCCTTGCGCGGCGGCGTGGCTGGTCGCGAAAACGCCGAGCGCAAACATCAGTGTGAGCAGAATGCGGACGTGTTTCATCGCGGTTCTCCAGACGGCAAGCCGTCAGTAGTGTTGTTTCTAAAATCGGAAGAGACCGCCCGCGAACCGCCGTTCCGGGTTTCTGCAGCGCGTGCACGACGCGGCGCATGTCGCACATGACGCTAGCAAGTTTCGCTTTCCGAGCAAAGGCGGGGAGAGAAACGATCTTCCAAAGGCATGCATCTGCGTGGTTTTTCCGCTGATGTGATACGCGCAGCTGCGTGGCGGCTTCCTCTTCGGTGGGGATCTGTCTTGCGGTGGCCGGCTTTGTTGGTTACTCATTTCGGCCCCCAGGCGGTCGCCCTGATATGGCGGTGCGCAGACACCATGGGGCTGGGGTGATCGGCGCGGCCTACGGGGGTCTCATTGATGCTGTCGGACTATTTGTTGCTGGGCGCGATTGGCTTCGTCGCTCAGCTCATCGATGGTGCGCTGGGAATGGCCTTCGGCGTGATTTCGACGTCGGCCATGCTGACGATGGGGGTGCCGGTGGCGCAGGCAAGCGCCATGGTGCACACCGCGGAAGTATTCACCACCGCCGCCTCTGCAGTGTCGCATATCGCTCACGGCAACGTTGATTGGAAACTGGTGGCCCGGCTTGGCATCGGCGGAGTTGTCGGCGCGGTGCTCGGCGCCTGGGTCCTATCCAATGTCGATGCGAGCGCAGCGCGGCCATTCGTTGCCTTCTATTTGCTCCTGCTCGGTATTTTTATCTTGTTGAAAGCCGCGCGCCAGATCCCCAAGCGCGACGCGCCATTTGCCTGGGCTCCGCCGCTCGGTCTGGTTGGCGGGTTCATGGATGCCAGCGGCGGCGGGGGCTGGGGACCGATGGTCGCCTCCACCTTGATCGGTTCGGGTCACGCGCCGCGCAAGGCCGTCGGTTCGGTGAACACTACGGAGTTTTTTGTCACGGTCGCGGCCGCCACGACCTTCTTCATCGAGCTTGGCGTTGCGCCGTGGAATGAGCTGATCGCGCTTGTCATCGGCGGCGTGATAGCAGCTCCGCTGGGCGGATGGGCGGTGAAGCGTCTGCCGGCGCGCGTGTTGATGACGATGGTCGGCGTTCTCGTGGTGACGCTTTCCGCCTGGCAACTCGCCCGCGCGCTCAAGATTTTGTAAGCGCGTCGTTCCGCCTACGGCGCCATCAATACTTTGCGGCAGGCCGCCGGCAGTTCCGCCAGCGTGATCGGCGGCTTCGGTTTCACCGGTTCCTTTGACGGCTTGGGGTGCAGCACTGCATCGCGGAACCACCAATTCAGTTCCTTGCCGCAGCCGTCGCCGGCGGGCACCGGGTCCTGCGGCTTGCACTCTCTTTCTCCCGCCGGGCAACGGATGCGTATATGGAAATGGTAGTTGTGCCCCCAATAGGGCCGCACCTTGTTATGCCAGGCGCGCGAACCGCTGCTGTCGCGGCAGAGCGCTTTCTTGATCGCCGCGTTGACGAAGATGCGTTCGACTTCCGGCTGCTCGGCGGCGGCCTTGATGATGGCGGTGTGCTTCGGGGTCCAAACTTTCGGATCAACGTCCTTGCGGTCGTCCGCGACCATGTCGATGGCCGACGTTTCTTCGCGCTCCTGACGCGTGAGCTCGCGGTCGGGCATCGGCGTAAGCCAGATATCGGCATCGAGACCGACCTGATGGCTGGCATGACCGGTAAGCATCGGGCCGCCGCGCGGCTGCGACATGTCGCCGACCAATAGTCCGTTCCAGCCGAGCTTCTTGCCTTTTTCCGAAAGCCGCTCGATCAAGCGCACGAGGTTGGGATGGCCCCAATTACGGTTGCGCGACAGCCGCATCACCTGCCAGGTCTCGCCATTGACCGGCAGCGCAGTGGCGCCGGCGAGACATCCCTTGGCGTACCAACCGAGGGCGCGCGCTTCGAGCGGCGCCGGCACGTCCTTGCGTCCAAACAATTCTTTGGCGGGAGTCTTTGGATCGTCCGGCTTGGCGAGCGGCGGCAGCGGCTTTGGCTCAAGCGTGCCCGCGGTTTGCGCGGAGGCACCAGCAGGCAAGACCAGGATCAGAACAAACCAGGCGACGACCTTCGCAAACATTTGATCCCCCTTGTCCGCGCTGCGTGCCGTCAGGCTGGTACGCGGAATCGCGAGGACTATAGCGCAGCCGTGGTTTTTTCATCGAGGCTGAACCTGGCTCCAAACCGTGGCGTCGCGCAAACCTCAAGGACCACAAGGCTTTACAACGAGTTCCAGCCGCGCGATGCTGGTTAACAGACGGTTAAGCCTGTTTTTGGGCCGGGGATCGTCGTATGCACAGGCTCGTGATCGCAGCTGCCTGGGCGGGCATAGGCGCCTTGCTTGTGACCGCCTCGCGACCGGCCGCCGCCGACATTCTGGTGAACATCAGCAAGACCGCGCAGCGCATGTCGGTGTTAGTCGACGGCACCGCCCGCTACAACTGGATGGTTTCGACCGGTGCCAAGCACTACACGACACCAAGCGGTGTTTACAAGCCACAGTGGCTGGCGCGGAAATGGCGCTCCAAGCAATACGCCAACGCGCCGATGCCGCACTCCATTTTCTTCGATAAGGGCTATGCCATCCACGGCACCACAGAACTTGCCCGGCTCGGCAAGACCGCATCACATGGCTGCGTGCGCCTGCATCCCGACAACGCCGCGAAACTTTATTCGCTTGTGCAGAACCAGAT
>JAXDOO010000276.1:0-6391 GCA_034668865.1 Alphaproteobacteria bacterium | reverse complement strand
CGATTGCGGATGCATGAAGGCTCCGCCGCCGGTCGCCAGCACCTGCGGCCCGCCTTCAAGCAGCCGTGCTATCACCCGCGCCTCGCCCGCGCGGAAATAAGGCTCGCCACGCTCGGCGAAAATGTCGCTGATGCTCATGCCCGCAGCGCGCTCGATTTCGGCATCGGCATCGACGAAGGGCAGGTTGAGCCGCTGCGCCAATTTGCGTCCGATGGAGGATTTGCCCGCACCCATCATACCGACGAGCACCAGCGAACGCGGCCCCAGGGCCGCCAGCAACTGGGCGTCGGAATTGCTCGCCGTAACGTTTTTATCGGTTGCCATGGATGCCGATCAGAATCTCGAAAACACCACCATGGTTCCTTAAAGCATTCATTCTAAAAGCGGAACCGGAGGCCTTGTCACGGCCTCTGTAACATGTTCGTTGTCCCCATGGTCCGGAATGCGGACCCGCGAGCCCACCATGCCTAGCCTATTCCGGTTCCTGGTTTTACTCGGGATTCTGAGCGGCATAGCCTATGGTGCCGTGTTTTCGCTGGCACGCTTTGTCGAACCGAAACCGCGGGAAATCACCATCACCATCCCGAACGACAAATTCTATAAAAACCACTGACCTCCTCCCGCGGCAGAGCGCGCGACCAGCAAAAGTGGGTCCCGGTTTTTGCGTCCGGGTGCGCGCTAATTGTAAATATACGCATGATCTAATCCGAAAAACCGGTTCCCACCTTTCGGGATCATGCGCATGGCCCGCCAGACCAAATCTTCCGACCAGAACCTGATCGAGCTGTTCTTGGACATGCTCGCGGCCGAACGTGGCGCGGGGGTCAATACGCTAGCTGCCTATCGGCGCGACCTTGAGGACCTTTCGGCGGCGCTCGCCGCCAATGGCGGTGCCATCGCCAAGGCGGAAACTGATGCACTGCGGGATTATCTCGGCGCGCTGGCGAAGCGCGGCTTCAAAGCCTCTTCGGTGGCGCGGCGGCTGTCGGCGATTCGCCAGCTCTACCGTTTCCTCTATGCGGAAAATCGTCGGCGTGACGACCCCGCTGCCGTGCTGGAAGGACCCAAGCGCGCGCTGACCCTGCCGAAAATCCTCTCCATCGCCGACGTCGATTGTCTGCTGAAGCAGGCGCATGCCGATGCTGCCGATCCCGAGCGCCGCGCGCCAGAACGGCTGCGCGCGGCGCGCCTCGCCTGTCTACTCGAAGTGCTTTACGCCACCGGTTTGCGCGTTTCCGAACTGGTGGCGCTGCCAGTGTCGTCGGCGCGGCAGGATGCCCGCATGCTGGTGGTGCGTGGCAAGGGCGAGAAAGAACGGCTCGTCCCGCTCAACGACCCTGCCAAGCGCGCAATGGCCGATTACCTCGCCCTGCTGGCGAAATTGCCGGAACGGGTGGAAACCAAATGGCTGTTCCCGTCCTTCGGCGAAAGCGGCCATCTCACCCGTCAACATTTCGCGCGCGACCTCAAGGCCCTCGCCGCCAAGGCCGGGCTGAAAGCTGCGCGAGTGAGCCCGCATGTGCTGCGCCATGCCTTTGCCAGCCATCTGCTGCACAACGGCGCGGATCTGCGCGTGGTGCAGACGCTGCTCGGCCATGCCGATATTTCAACGACGCAGATCTATACCCATGTGCTGGAGGAGCGGCTGAAAAGCCTGGTCCGCGACTTGCATCCGTTGACCGATAAGTAGCGGGGAACCAAGCAACAAGGGCTTTGCTTGACTTGAATGCCGCTGCGGGCCAGTTTCCGCCGCTTGCGGCTGCATGGTTTTATCGGCGAACTGGTTTCCCCTTCGCCGGATCATGCGCTAGAACCGCTCACCCCCTCGATCCGGCGCGATTTTTGGCTTCATGCGCAGTTATCTCGATTTTGAAAAAGCAGTGGCCGAGCTCGACGCCAAAGCCGACGAGCTGCGCGCCCTGCAGCCGGAAGGCGAGTCCAGCGCGGTGGCCGAGGAGATCAGCCGCATCGAGGCCAAGGCGATACAGACCCTGAAAGACCTCTATGCCAATCTGACGCCCTGGCAGAAGGCGCAGGTCGCGCGGCATCCGCAGCGTCCGCACGCGATCGATTACGTCAACACGTTGCTCACTGATTTCCAGGCTTTCGCCGGCGACCGCAAATTCGGCGACGATGCCGCCATCCTCGGCGGCTTCGGCCGATTCCGCGGCGAACCGGTCTGCATCCTGGGCAACGAAAAAGGCTCCTCGACAGAAACGCGGCTGAAACACAATTTCGGCATGGCGCGGCCGGAAGGCTATCGCAAGGCCGTGCGGCTGATGGAAATGGCCAACCGTTTCGAAATCCCGGTGATTTCATTGGTCGACACCGCCGGCGCTTATCCTGGCATCGATGCCGAGGAGCGCGGCCAGGCGGAAGCGATCGCGCGCTCCACCGAAGCCTGTTTAGGCCTTGGCGTTCCCAATGTCGCGGTGGTGATCGGCGAGGGTGGATCGGGCGGCGCGATCGCGATTGCGTCCGCCAATCGCGTGCTGATGCTGGAACACGCGATCTACAGCGTGATCTCGCCGGAGGGCGCGGCTTCGATTTTGTGGCGCGATACCTCAAAGGCTCAGGAAGCGGCGACCAACATGAAGATTACCGCCCAGGATCTGGAGCGGTTTGGCGTTATCGACCTGATCGTGAATGAACCGGTAGGCGGGGCGCATCGCGATCCACAAGCTGTGATGGCCGCGACCGGTGACGCCATCGCTGCGGCGCTTGGGGAGTTGCGCGTGCTTAACCAGGAGACGCTGCGCCGCCAACGCCGGGAGAAGTTCCTGTCGATCGGCCGCAGCCTGGGCTGAGTGGGGTCTGCCACAGTCTCGGCGTAAACTCGTGGCTGGATCGCGCCTGGACCGGTCGGGCGGTTCCATATTCCGGTTGGGGGGCGAACATCTTCCTAAATTACGACACTTCGCGCTCAGGTTTACCCTTTGTTCACCATAAGGGTGTTCAAACCCTATGGAGGAATCGTTGCGAGCGCACGGCCTTGAGGATAATGATTGATCAATGGCGGTTTGGGGACCGTCACCCGTCGGGGAGTACTTGGGTTTGAACCGTAGCCCTCTGGCCCGCACATTGCTGGCTTCGGCCGCGCTTGCTGCAGCCGTCGCGCTTGCTGGCTGCGAGACGGATAGCGCCAACCCCTCGACCTCCGCGAAAGCGATGAAGCCGATCTCGCAAAAGACGCTGAGCGAGATCGCGCAAAAGAATATGACCAAGGAATCGCCGGTCCTCATCCGCCTGTTCAAACAGGAGTCGGAGCTCGAGGTTTGGAAAAAAGACAATAGCGGCCGCATGGCCCTGCTGAAGACTTTCCCGATCTGCCGCTGGTCAGGTGACCTCGGCCCGAAGATCAGGGAAGGTGACCGCCAGGCTCCCGAGGGCTTCTACACAATTACGCCCGGCCTCATGAACCCGGCTTCGCAGTATCACCTCGCCGTCAACATCGGCTTCCCCAATGCCTATGACAAAGCCAATGACCGCTCCGGCGCTTTCCTGATGATCCATGGCGACTGCTCATCGCGCGGCTGCTACGCAATGACCGACGAGCAGATCGCGGAGATCTACGCGCTGGCGCGCGAATCTTTCTTCGGCGGTCAGCGCGCTTTCCAGATCCAGGCGTTCCCGTTCCGCATGACCCCGACGAACATGGCGAAGCATCGCAACAACCCGCACATGCCGTTCTGGAAAATGCTGAAGGAAGGCTATGACCACTTTGAAGTCACACGGGTCGAGCCGAAAGTCGACGTCTGCGAAAAACGCTATGTGTTCAACGCGGATCAACCCGATGGCTCCGATGCTCCGCTGAATTTCAGCCCCCGCGCGCAATGCCCGATCTACGAAGTGCCGCGCGAGATCGCGGCCAAGGTTGCTGAAAAGCAGAAGAAGGACGAGATCGCGGTTGCTGAATTGATCAACCGCGGTACGCCGGCGGCGCCGATCAAAATGGCGACCGATGGCGGCATGCACCAGGTCTTTGCCGACGTCCTGCAAGGTGGTCGCGCGGTGAAAGGCCGTGACGGCGACGAGCGCCTGATTGCGGCCGCTGCACCGGGCACCATCCCGCCAACCGTCAATCCCCCGTCGAATGTCGTGATCGCCGCCGCTCCGGCCGCACAGCCGACTGCCGAAGCGAAGCCTGCGGTGACGCAGCCTGCCTCCCCGCCGCGCTCCAACAGCATTGTCGCGCGTGCGCCGGCGCAACCTGCGGCCCGGCCGGCGGCCCAGGCTGGTTCTAGCCAGCAGACCGCTGCCGCCAAGCCGGTGCAGACCGCATCTGCATCGTCTTCAGGTGACGAGCTGAAGAATTTCCTCAGCAAGCTGTTCACGACGCAGGACAGCCAGACAACCACCGCCGTCCCCGCGGCGCCTGCGCAGGCCGCAAAGCCGAGCGGTCTACGCGGCTCCACGACGACGGCGGCACCCGCCCCTGTCGCCAAGCCGAAACCCGCTCCCGCCCAACTGGCCGAGGCCAAGCCCAGGCCGCTGCCGGAGCCGGAAGATGCGGGCGCGCGGGCGCAGTCGCCGGTGTCGGCGTTTAATGGCCAACCCGCCGGCACCAGCTCCGGCCTGCTCTCCGGGGCAGTGCCCGTGCTTCCCGCCGGCAGCTTCGGCGACAACTGGCTCAGCGGGCGATAACCCAAAACTGATTGAGATAAAGCTACGGCCGGGGATTTCCCGGCCGTTTTCTGTTTTGGTCTCGCGCTCGCGCTTACACGTAACGTCCGTGGCAGTGTTTGTATTTCTTGCCCGAGCCGCAAGGGCAATTCTCGTTGCGACCGACCTTGCCCCAGCTTGCGGGATTTTGCGGATCGCGGGCCGCGCCGCCGCCATTTCCGGCCATCGCCGGCACCAGCCGCGCTTGCGCGCCGACTTCGTCCTCGCCGGTCTGCGGATCGATCTTATGCGCTTCCATATAGGGAAGCGGCGGCTCCTCCTGCTCCTGCTGCTGAACGATTTCCACCCGCATAAGCTGGGCGGTGACGCCCTCACGCAGATTGGCGATCATCGTCTCGAACAGGTTGAAGGCCTCCGCCTTGTATTCGTTGAGCGGATCGCGCTGGCCATAGCCGCGCAGGCCGATCACCTGGCGCAGATGCTCCAGCATCAAGAGATGTTCGCGCCAGAGATGGTCGAGCGTCTGCAGCAGAATCGACTTTTCCACGTAGCGAATGACGTCCGGCCCCCATTGCGCGACCTTGCCGGCCATGAACTCGTCAGCGCGGCGTTCGACGCGAGAGAGGATTTCCTCGTCGGCGATGCCTTCTTCCTTCGCCCATTGCTCCACCGGCAAATCAAGGCCGAGCACGCGCATGAGCTCTTCCTTCAGGCCCGCCGTGTCCCACTGCTCGGGATAGGCATTTTCCGGCACGTGCTTGGTGACCAGATCCTCGATCATCGCGCGGCGCATGTCGGCGATGGTCTCCGCCACGGTCTCGTCCTTCATGAGTTCGATACGCTGATCGAAGATGACCTTGCGCTGGTCGTTCATCACGTTGTCGAACTTCAGCAGGTTCTTGCGGATGTCGAAGTTGCGCGCCTCGACCTTCTGCTGCGCTTTTTCCAGCGCCTTGTTGATCCAGGGATGGATAATCGCTTCGTTTTCCTTTAGCCCAAGCTTTTGCAGCATGCCGTCGAGCTTGTCGGAGCCGAAGATGCGCATCAGATCATCTTCCAGCGACAGGAAGAATTTTGAATGGCCCGGATCGCCCTGGCGACCCGAGCGGCCGCGCAGCTGGTTGTCGATGCGTCGGCTCTCATGGCGTTCGGTGCCGAGCACATAAAGGCCGCCGGCAGCCAGCGCCTTCTCCTTCAGACGCGCAACCTGCCGCCGGATCTCGTCGGCGCGCGGGCTCTTCTCGCGCTCACGGGGGTCCTCGATCTCGGTGATTTCCTGCCGGATGCGCATGTCGGCGTTGCCGCCGAGCTGGATGTCGGTGCCCCGGCCGGCCATGTTGGTGGCGATGGTGATCGCCCCCGGCACGCCGGCCTGCGAGATGATGTAGGCTTCCTGTTCGTGATAGCGCGCATTCAGGATGGCGAAGACCTTGGTCTTGGTTGCGCCCTCGTCGCCGGAATAGAGCGCGGCGAAGGCATTCGGATCGGAGAAATCGTGCTGCTCCCAGCCGGCCTTGCGCAGCATCTCGGCGAGCTGCTCGGATTTCTCGATCGAGGTGGTGCCGACCAGTACCGGCTGGCCGCGCTGCTTGCAGTCCTCGATCAGCGTGAGAATGGAGCGGTATTTTTCCACTTGCGTGCGATAGACCTCGTCGTCGTCGTCCAGCCGCACCATCGGCATGTTGGTGGGCACTTCCAGCACTTCGAGATTGTAGATGTCCATGAACTCGTCGGCTTCGGTGAGCGCCGTACCGGTCATGCCGGCCAG
>JAXDOO010000275.1:0-17590 GCA_034668865.1 Alphaproteobacteria bacterium | reverse complement strand
CGGTCAACTTACGCGAGGCTTGGGAGGTCGCCTATTGGTGCCAGAAGTTCGGGCGGACGCAGCTCGAATTGGAGTTGGCTATCAAGGAGACTGGCAGCGTCATAGTTGACGATATTGAAGCTTATTTCGAGACAAGGAATGCTGCCGCTGGGGGGCCCGGTAATTCAAGGTAGCTTGCCTTGGCTTGCGTGGATTGCGCGGAAGCATGGTATGCTGTGCCTTCCGATAAGTCTGGAGCGGAGGGCAGTTTATGATGCGGGACCTGCAAGTTCTTTTATTTTGCGCCGCCGCCGCGTTCTTCATCGCGCCGCCTGCCGCCGCACAATCGGTTGCCGACTTTTACAAAGGCAAGCAGCTGATACTGATTGTCGGTGCCAGTTCCGGTGGCGGCTACGACGCTCAAGGGCGGTTGCTGGCCCGCCATATCGGCAAGCATATTCCCGGAAATCCCAACGTTGTCGTGCAGAACATGCCGGGTGCCGGCAGTCTGCAGGCGACCAATCACCTCTACAATGTTGCGCCGAAGGACGGGACCGTCTTTGGTCTTATTCAACGTGACATGCTGGTCGCAAAGGTGATGAACGCGTCTGGTATCCGCTTCGACATAGAAAAATTCAATTGGATCGGCAACCTTGCCTCTGAGATCGGAATAGTCGTCGCCTGGCACACGTCGCCGATGAAGACGACGGAGGATCTGTTCAAGACCGAGATGATCGTGGGCGGAACGGGTCCAACGATCGATACCGAAACGGCACCGCGACTGATGAATTCGCTGATCGGCACAAAATTCCGCATCGTTTCCGGTTATCAGGGCACCACCGAAGTGTTGCTGGCGATGGAACGGGGCGAAGTGATGGGCCTTGGGGACTGGTCGCTGTCAAACATACGCTCGCGCAATCCGCAGATGCTGCAGGAAGGCAAGATCCGCCTGCTCATGCAGACCGCGCTGAAAAAGTCGCCCGATCTGCCGGACGTGCCGCTGGCGCTGGATTTTGCCAAAAATCCGGAGGACCGCCAGGTGATGGAGGCATTCCTTGCGCAGAAGTCCGTCGCGCGACCAGTCCTTGCGCCGCCTGGGATTCCTGCCGACCGCGTCCAGGCGCTGCGGGCCGCCTTCATGGCGACCGCTGCCGATCCGGAGTTCATCAAGGATGCGGAGAAGTCGCGACTCGAAGTCAGCCCAACCTCCGGAGCGGAAGTCGAACAGGTGATTAGCGAGATCACGCGCGTGCCGCCGAACCTCGCAGAAAGGCTCAAGGCAGCCATTTCCGTGCCCACGCCTTGAAAGTAACAGTCGCGTCGCCGCCGCCGGTCAAACCGGGCGCGGCTTGGCTTTGCGCCTTGCGCGCACGCGATCAACAACAAAACTCCGGAGACCAACATGAAACCTGGCCGCACCGGGCCTTTTGACTACAGCCCAATAGTGGGACGACCCAAGCTTGAATGGCCCAACGGCAAGCGTCTGGCGTTCTGGGTCATACCCAACATCGAGACATTCGCGTTGGATGAGAAAATGCCGGATGGCGGGGCAAATATCCCGAACGTGTTTTCTTGGGCAAAACGCGAATACGGCAACCGCATTGGCGTCTTCCGGATCATGGAGGTTTTGTCGCGATACAACATCCGCGCCACCGTGGCGCTTAACAGCGAGGTTTGCGACGCAGCCCCGGCAATCATTGAGGAAGCGCTTAAACTCGGCTGGGAATTCATGGGGCACGGCGAGAGCAATACGCGCCGTCTGAGCGACGCCACGTCCATTGACGAGGAGCGGGCCCTAATCGGCCGCACCTTGTCACGCATCGAAAAGGCAACCGGCCTGCGGCCGAGGGGATGGCTCGGCCCTGGCCTGCAGGAAACCTGGAACACCCTCGACCTGCTTGCCGAAGCAGGCCTCGAGTACGTTTGTGACTGGACGATCGACGACCAGCCCTTTGTTATGGAAACCGCCCCGCGCCAGATGGTGTCAGTTCCCTACGGCCACGACATGGGCGACAAGACGGCTGCTCAATTGTTCTATCCACCGGAAGACTTTACCAGGATGATGATCGATACCTTCAATGTGCTTTATCGCGAGAGTGCCGACAGCGGCCGAGTCATGCCGCTCTCACTTCATCCTTATATCACCGGCGTGCCGCACCGTATCGATTCCCTTGATAAGGGTCTCGAATACATCTGCCGTCATGACGACGTCTGGTTCGCGACCGGCAGCGAGATCGTCACTCATTTCCTGAACTCTCGCTAATCGTGCCGGCAAATAACGGAAGGGAGTAACCTGGTGCACAAGCTTATCAACCATCCGTCGGTGTCCGTCAGCGCAACCTACAGCGCCGCGGTCGAGGTCGTCGCGCCGACACGCTGGCTGTTCATCTCCGGGCAGGTGGGACGCGATGGCGACCGCAATATTCCCAACGGGATTGAGGCGCAGGCCGAAATCGCATGGCGTAACCTCGTCACCATCCTGACCGAGGGTGGTATGACGGTCGACGACATCGCCGAAACGACACTCTATCTCGTCAGGCGCGAGGACAATCCCGGATACGACCGCGTGCGCGCAAAATGGATGGGTGACCGCCGACCAGCATCGACTAAGATCTACGTCGCCGGGCTCGCCGACCCTCGCATGCTCTGCGAGGTACAAGCGGTCGCAATAAAATAACAATATATCTTGGGTCGCGATTGGGCCCTTGAGCTGCCTCTCAGGCTGGGCCAAGTCGCTACCAAATCCAAGGCGCGCAGGCAAAGAGGCGCTCATCCGGGTGTAGCGGTGTAACGATCTGGATTCCGACCGGCAATTTCGGCGAATGCGCATCGCTGCACATCATCATTGAGACGTCGAAACTACGCGCCACTCAATGGTTTCGCCGCCACGATAAACCAGCGCGCGTTCGTCTGGGCCGTCGACTTTTACCTCTTGTGGCGCGGTCCAGGGCGAGCGCTCCAGAGTTATCGTTTCTTCATTCGGCGGCAGGCGATAATGCTTCGGCCCGTTGAGCGAGGCAAAGGCTTCGAGCTTGTGCAGCGCCCCTTCCTCATCGAAAATTTTGGCGTAGGTCTCGATCGCGACCGGTGAATTGAACAATCCGGGAATACCATTCACCGCCAGCTTTTTTGCCACCGGATGCGGGGCGGAATCGGTGCCGAGAAAAAAGCAGGCCTCGCCCGATGTCGCTGCCTTACGTAAGGCTTGCCGGTCTTTCTCCGTTTTGATCACCGGCATGCAGTACATGTAAGGCTTGAGGCCGGCGCCGAGCCAATCGGTGCGATTGAGCTCCATATGATAGGGCGTGATCGTGCCTCCGACCTGGGGCGAAGCACTGCGCACGAAATCGACGCCCTCCTTCGATGACAGGTGTTCCAGGATGATGCGCAAGCCAGGAAATTCCCTGATCCATTTCTGCAGTCGCCGTTCGATGAACACCGCCTCTCGGTCGAAAACGTCAACGTCGGCATCCACCTCCTCGCCATGGATCAGAAACGGCATGTCGATTTTCTGCATGCGTTCCAACACGCGGCGGATCTTGGCAAAATCCGTCACGCCGGCCGCCGAATAGGTCGTCGCATGCGCGGGGTAAAGCTTCACGCCGGTGAACACGCCTTGCTTGAAGCCATATTCCACGTCGTCGGGATCGGTTTCGTCGGTAAGATAACAAGTCATCAACGGTTTGAAGGTCGAACCTTCGGGTAATGCGGCGAAAACGCGCTTGCGGTAGGCAATCGCGTCTTGCGTGGTTCGCACCGGCGGAACGAGGTTCGGCATTAAAATCGCGCGGCCGAAGTGCTTTGCGGTATGGGGCAAAACGGCTCTCAGCATGGCTCCGTCGCGCACATGCAGATGCCAGTCGTCCGGCTTGCGGATGGTAATTCTGTTGGTCATTGCGCCGCCCGACCCAGCTTAGCCACCCCTCGGCGGCACAAATCGCTTACCCAATCGGAGCCGCAGCGGAGGCATAGGTCTCCGCTGGCTTTTCATCGATCATAGCGCCGGTGAGGTCGGCCACGCGTGCGAAGCCACGCTTGTTACACCATTCCTCCAGCCCATCGATAATGGCGATCATGCCTGACGGATTGCGGAAAGTGAGATAACCGATCATCACCGCACTGGCGCCGGCCAGCATGTATTCCACCACGTCTTCCACTTTGACGATGCCTCCGCAGCCGATGATGGGGATTTTCACCGCCTTCGAGCACTGATGAACCATGCGCAGCAGGATGGGCTTGATGCCGGGCCCGGATATCCCACCGAACTTGTTGCCAATGGAGGGCCGGAAAGTGTCGGTATTGATCTTCAAGCCGAGCAGGGTGTTCGCGATAGTGAGCGCGTCCGCGCCGCCCTTTTCTGCAGCCTTGGCAATGGATTCGATGTCGCCGGCATTGGGCGAGAGTTTGGCCCAAACTGGTTTGTCAGTCGCGCGGCGAACACGGCTTACGACCGTGTAGGTATGGTCTTCGTGCAGCGCGAAGTTGCCGCCGTTCGGATCGCGCGTGGGGCAGGAAATATTCATTTCGATGACGTCAACTTCAGGCAGGCTGACGTCTCGCGCCATCGCCTCGAAATCCTCTGGCGTCTGCGCGGTGATATTGGCAACGAACGGAGGCGTAAACCGCTTGTAGTCAGGAATCTGGTGCTGAAGAAAATATTCGATGCCTTTGCCCGGCAGGCCAATGGAGTTGATCATGCCGTATTCAAGTTCGGCCACGCGCGGCGTCGGATTGCCGATGCGGAATTCACGCGAGACTGTCTTGGAAACGAGCGCACCCAGGCGATTGATGTCCATCACCTGAGCGAGCTCGGTCGAAAATGCGCCGGAAGCCGGCATAATCGGGTTCTTCAGCGTCACGCTGCCGATCTTGACGGACATGTCTACCATCCGACCGCCTCCTGTAAGTCGAATACTGGCCCGTCGATGCACACGCGGCGAAGTTCCTTGACGCCGTTGACCTCGAAGGTCTTGACGCAAACGTAGCAAGGGCCGAGCCCGCAGGCCATGATCTGCTCCATCGCGACCTGGCCCGGAATTCCGTGTTTCTTGCCCAAACGCTTCATCAGCTGCACGAGGCGATTGGAACCGCAGGTGAAGAAGGCGTCCGCCTTACCGTCCGCCACCAGTTGCTCGAGAATTTTTTCTACATTTTCCACGGCGCTGGTGCCGTCGCTGTCGAGAACTTGAATTGCCCGGCCGACTTCCTCGAACAGCTCTGACGTCATTACGAATTCAGCGCTGCGTGCGCTAAGGATGGCGGTCACCCCGATAGCTTGCTCGCCGGCGAGCTGGGAAATCGGCGCCAGAGTTGCAAGACCGACGCCACGGCCTAGAACGACGATGTTCTTCCAGGCGGGGTCGAGCGTGAATCCCACCCCCAGGGGACCGACCATGTTGAGCTGGTCGCCTTTTTCCAAGGTAGCAAGGCCGCGCGTTCCTCGCCCGACGCATTTGTACAGGAACTCGACCCGGCCGTTCGCCTGATCGACGCGGTAAACGCTTTGAGGCCTGCGGAGCCACAAGTCGCCGGCATCCGGCGAGGGGCAAAGCAAATTGAAGAATTGCCCGGCCTTGACCGCCAGCGCTTTGACCGAGGCCTCGACCACGAGATGCTTGTATTCGGAATTCACCCAGTCGTGGGACACCACCGGACAAAGCGCCTCTTCGGCCGGGATGTGCCGGTCGGTCCCAGCGGGCTTGCTCTTGCCGACCACAAAGGGGTCGCAGCTAAAGGCGTCCGTCTGCATTAAGGGCTCTTTCTGTGACCCTGCTTATCTAATCGGCGAGTGTACCAAAATCAATAATTTTTCCAATTTTTGAACAACTCGCGTTAGGACGCTTTTCAGGCCAGTAACTGGCGCATGAATTGCACTGCCGCAGGGCCCTTTAAAGCTTGATGCCACAAGCCCTTAGCCATTTTTTCATGGAGCGCGAGCGCTTCCGGGGCCGAGGTGATCATCGCGACGCCCACCCGGATATTGGGCTGTTCGCCCAGCCGGAAGGGGCTCAAGGCCAGAATTCGACGATCCGGTTGGCGGAATATCTGAAAGCTTGCGTGTGGCAGGGTATCGGGAACGATGCCGATCTGCACCCCGATCGGCTCATCGGCCATCAACGACGTGAAGTGTTCGGCCTCGGTGCGCGCCAGCTCGCGCCGCCGTTGCCGTGTTTCGTCCGGAAGATCCAGGCGGCCCACTAAGCCGTTTTTCAGAAAATGACTCATCTCTGAAGCGGATATCAGGTTGACGATTCCGGGCTGGCGCTTGCGATAGGCGTCCTTGCGCTGACGGAGGACGGTCATGACGTCGTCCACCTGCTTAAGCGCCCGTTTGCGGTCCTGCAGCTTATCGGGAATGCTCTCGCGCAGGATTTCTTCGAGCGTTTGATCGAATGTGTCGGAAGCCAGCAGGTAGGAGATCGGGCCCGCCAGCACGATGATGTGTTCCGATACTTCCTCGATCTGACGCATCCGCTCGAAATAGCTCACTGCCGATCCGATATACTCGACGCCGACGCCGAGCAGCGTTGGAACGGATACATCCAGCAAATCGGCGAGCTTCTCCAAGGTCTCGATTTTCGCCAATTCGCCTTTTTCGAAACGGTAGAGCGCGGTCCGCGAGATTCCCAGGCGGTTCGCAATCTCATCCGCGCTCAGTCTGGAACCAAGGCGAAACGCCTTCAGCCGATTACCGATGTCATCGAAACGAATGCTCATGGCCCACGCTTTGCCAAAATCTGTGCGACGATTTCCGCGGGCCTGATGGGCGTCTGAGTAATATGGACACCAAAGCCTGAAAGCGCGTTCTCGATTGCCGAGATGATCGCGGCCGCCGTAGGCAAAGTACCCGCTTCGCCGACACCCTTGATTCCGAGTTCGTTCAACGGCGTCGGCGATTCCCGATGCAGAAGGATAACGGGCGCCATCTCCGTGGCGGTGACCAGCAGATAATCTGCAAGCGTCGTGGTTACAGGCTGACCGTCCTCGTTGAATCCCATCCATTCGAATAAGGCGTTGCCGACCCCGTGCGCCACACCACCAAGGATCTGTCCCTCGACGATCTTGGGATGAATGACTTTTCCGCAGTCATGCGCGAAAACGATATTGCGGATAGATACCGCGCCGGTTTCGATATCGACCTCAACCTCGGCAACGGCGGTTCCGTTT
This sequence comes from Alphaproteobacteria bacterium, assembly GCA_034668865.1. Taxonomy (GTDB): domain Bacteria; phylum Pseudomonadota; class Alphaproteobacteria; order Rhizobiales; family Xanthobacteraceae; genus CANKHA01. The sequence continues at coordinate 10,444 of JAXDOO010000275.1, read as the reverse complement.
GAATAAGCCATGTCGTCAATGACGACGTGCTCGGTCGCCTCCATCCCCGGCGCGACACCGCCCGGCAAGTAGAAGCCGGGACTTCCTGCCGTCGCGCGGGCGATCTCGCCAAAGCTGACCCTCTGTCCGAGCCCACCCTTCCGACACACATAGGCGCCTTCGATCTCCAGATCTCCGGCAGAAAGTTGCAACAGGGAGCCGGCAGCTTTGAGTGCCTTCTCGCGTACCTTCACGGCCGCGCGATGAGCGGAAGAGCCCGCAAGCACAGCTTGTCGGCTGTTAAACGCTCCAAATCCAAGCGGGGTCGCGGCACTGTCGCCGGTGGTGATGGTCAGGTTGGCCATGTCGCCGCCCAGTTGCTCGGCGACGATCTGCGCCAGCATGGTCTTCGTGCTTTGCCCGAGGGCGACGGCGCCGGAATAGACATGCACCTTGCCGGAAGGCGCGATCCGCACGGTGACCGGCTCGAACGGTCCTCGGCCGGTACCTTCGACAAAATTCGCCATGCCGATGCCGAGATATTTCCCCTGCGCCCGCGCGGCATTCTGACGAGCCGCAAAGCCATCCCAGGAGGCGCGCTGCAACGCCAGCTGCTGACATGCCGGATAGTCGCCGCTATCGAGCACAACCGGCATGCCGCCGCGGGTTTTGAGCGGCGTCGCATAGGGCATCTTGGCTGCGGGTATCAGATTTCGCCGTCGTACTTCGGCGCGATCAAGGCCGAGTTCACCTGCGACGCGATCCAACAGCCGCTCCATGGCAAAGACACCCTGCGGCTGGCCGGCGCCCCGCACCGGCGTGACCGGCACCTTGTTGGTCACGACGAGCTTCACGTCGAGCCGATAGGCCGGCACCTGGTAGCACAAGGTCATCGCGGCGGCCGAGCCGTAAGGAACGTTGACGCCGCGCGCTGTATAGGCGCCGTGATCGTGGATCAGCGAGCCGCGCACGCCGAGGATGCGCGCTTCGGCATCCACCGCGATCTCGACATCCCAGTACTGGTCTCGTTCTTGCGTCGTGCCGACAAAGTGCTCGTATCGGTCCTCGATCCATTTCACGGGACGCTTAAGCAGCATGGCAGCGAGAGCGACGGAAACGTCTTCCGGATAAAAGACAAGCTTAGGTCCGAAGCCGCCGCCGACATCCGGGGCGATCACACGTACCCGGTTTTCGTCGCGGCCGAACAGATCGGAGAGGATGCGGGCGGCGGCGTGAGGCGTCTGCGTCGAGCTCCAGACGGTTAGCCGGTCCTCGATCGGCTCGTGATAGGCGAGCACACCACGGCATTCGATCGAATGGCTGCCTCCGCGATGTTGCCAAAGGGACTCGCGAAAGATATGTGCGGCGCCGGCGACAGCCGCGTCGACATCGCCGAATCCCATGGTGAACTCGGCCACGACGTTATGCGGCGAATGGCTATGCGCGAGCGGTGCACCGGCAGTAAGCGCTTGCTTGCAATCGACCGCCGCGGGCAACGGTTCGTAGTCCAACTCCAGGAGAGCGACCGCATCTTCCGCGACATATCGGTTGTCGGCGACGATAATGGCCACCGGCTCACCCACATGCACCACCTCGTCGGTCGCCAGCACCGGCCGATCCAGAATCTGCTTGTAGCTGGGTGAAGGCAGTGCAACGGCTAGCCGCTCCGCCGTCAGATAAGGTTTGAGATCGGCCAAGGTAAAGACGGCATGCACGCCTGGCAGCGCCAGAGCAGCCGTCTTGTCGAGGCCGCGGATCCTGGCATGCGCATGCGGGCTGCGAACAAATGCCGCTTCCAACAGGCCCGGCAAGTGAATGTCATCGACAAAGCGGGCCCGTCCCAGCAGCAGGTCGGGATCCTCCAACCGAGGCACGTTCTGGCCGAAGGTTCCTCGGCTCACGTCGAAGGCTCCTTGCGGCTGCGTAGCCGATCAGCAGCGTCCAACGTGGCGGCTACGATTCCCTGATAGCCGGTGCAGCGGCAGAGATTGCCCGAGATCGCGTCTCTGGCTTCTTCTTCGGTCGGGGACGGGTTGTTCTGCAGAAATTCAAGCAGAGTGGTCAAAAATCCGGGCGTGCAAAAGCCGCATTGCAGCCCGTGATGATCTCGGAAGGCAGCCTGAAGTGGATGCAGGTCCTCGTTGACCGCAGCGATGCCTTCGACAGTCGTCACCTCGTGTTCGTCGGCCTGCACCGCAAACATCAAGCACGCGCGCGCGGCACGGCCGTCGAACAAGACCGTGCAGGCGCCGCAAACTCCATGCTCACAGCCGACATGCGTGCCGGTCAGGCCGAGTTGGTGACGTAGGAAATCGACCAACGTCATGCGCACCGGAACCTTGGCTTCATGGCGCCGGCCGTTGACAGTCACTACAATGGTGCGGCTCTCGTTCATGCTGTCGTATTGGCGCGCTGGCGGCACATGCTCGAGCCTTTACATGTCGGCGAAAGCGTGCATGATTTCAAAAAAGGTAATTGTCCCAAATTTGAGACAGGCTAACCCTGGTGTTGGGCGGGGTCAATGTTGGCGCCTCAATGCTCGTCGTTCGAGCGCCGTTGTATTCTGAGCTCGTGTGAATCGATGAAACCTGCCCCTTTTCGTTATCACGCTCCGCAAACGATCGACGAGGCGGTGACGATTCTTTCGGAAGTTTCAGCGGATGACGGTCGCATTTTGGCCGGCGGCCAAAGCTTGGTTCCAACAATGGCGTTTCGTCTGGCGCGGCCTGCTCACTTGGTGGACATCAATGGCATCGCGCCGCTCGCGGAGCTTACGGCGGGCGCCGAAAGCCTGTCGATTGGTGCTTGTGTTCGACACGCAGCTTTCCACCGCCCGGTTGTGGATGGTCCGCTTGGAAATCTGCTGTCCAATGTCGTCAAATATATTGGGCATTATCCTATCCGGACGCGGGGCACCTTCTGTGGCAGCCTTGCTCATGCCGATCCCGCCTCCGAATGGTGTCTCGTCGCCACTGCGCTCGGCGGCGAAATCGTCGCAAAAAGTGCGCGCGGCACGCGCAGCATCGCGGCAGAGAACTTCTTCGCCGGGATGATGAGCACTACCTTGGAAGACGACGAGCTTTTGACCGAAACACGGTTGCCCAGCTTGCCGGCCGATACCCGTTTCGGCTTTTGCGAGTTCAGCCGCCGCGCCGGTGATTTCGCCATCGCCATGACGCTCGTCACCTATCGCCTGCAGGAGGGCCTCATGCGTGAGCCGCGGGTCGGTATCGGCGGTGTCGAGGCAAGGCCGCGCCGCGTCCCCGATGCGGAGGCAGTCCTTGAAGGAAAGCCACCTGCAGCCGATACCTTCCGCGCCGCCGCCGAAGCCGCAGCGGACGTCGTGGAACCAATTGAAGATCTGATCACGAGCGCGGCATACCGCCGCGATCTCGTCCACGCCCTTACGCGCCGTGCGTTAGAGCAAGCGGCGAACTGACTGATATTCAGGGAGATGTGAAGTGGCAAAACAGGACCTGCGTACGTGGATCGCCGAGGTCGAAGCCGCCGGCCAGCTGCAGAAAATCTCCGGCGCCGAACGCGAAGAGGAAATCGGCGGCATCGTCGATGTGTATCAGCGCAAGATCGGAAACAAGGCGGTTCTGTTCGATGACATTCCCGGCTATCCACGCGGCCATCGCATCCTCGCCAATATCCTGACCTCGGTCCCCAGGATCAACTTGACGCTGGGGCTACCTGCCGCGGCCAAAGAGATCGACCTGGTCAACTTTTGGCGGCGCTACATGAAGGAAGCCAAATCCATCCCGCCGATCACCGTCGCCAAGGGCTTGGTGCAGGAGAATGTCAGCGGCGGCAACGAGCTTGATCTGGGAAAAATTCCCGCACCCAAATGGCACGAGCACGATGGTGGGCATTATATCGGCACCGGCTGCATGGTCATCATGAAGGATCGTAATTCCGGCTGGATCAACTACGGCGCCTATCGCGTGCAAGTGCATGATCGGAACGTAGCATCCGTCATGTGCTCGAAGGGTAAGCACGGCAACCTCATCATGCGCGGTTATCATGAGCACGGAGAGCCGTGCCCGATCGCGGTTGTGGTGGGTATGCACCCGGCATTGTTCATGGTGGCGGGACTGGAAATTCCCTATGGCAAGAACGAATACGACGCCGCCGGCGGCCTTCTCGGCGAGCCGGTCGAAGTGATCAACGGACCGCGCACCGGCTTGCCCATCCCCGCGAATGCGGAGATTGCTTTCGAAGGTTTTGTCCATCCCAACGACTTAATCGACGAAGGACCGCTCGGCGAGTGGACCGGCTATTACGCGGGCGGGAAGAAGAAAGAGCCGGCAATCCGGGTGGAAACGCTGCTTCATCGCAATGATCCCATTCTGCTCGGCGCTATTCCGGGGATTCCGCCCGACGACGATTCTTTCTATCGCGGCACCTATCGGTCAGGGGCTGTATGGAATCAGCTTGAAGCTGCCGGGGTTCCCGAAGTGAAAGGCGTGTGGGCGCACGCAGCCGGCGGTAGCCGGCTTTGGCTTACCGTCTCGATCAAACAGATGTATGGCGGCCATTCCAAACAGGCCGGCCTGATCGCCTCACAATGCCACGCCGGCGCTTACGCCAATCGTTTTGTCGTCGTGGTGGATGACGACATTGATCCTGCCGATATGGACAAGGTGATCTGGGCGATGTGTACGCGCTGCGATCCGCGCGAAGGCATGGAGGTGTTGCGCGGTTGCTGGAGTACGGTGCTCGACCCGATGGTTTACAGCACCGAGGACCCCCGCAATGCGCGTGTCGTGATCGACGCCTGCAAGCCGTGGGCAAGGCGCGACACATTCCCGATAGTCGTGCGCTCGAGCAAGGAAGTGGACGATCGCGTCCACAAGAAATGGAAGCACGTTCTACCGCCCGGGGCGTGATTGCGGCCGCGCACTAATTTCAGTCCATGATGAGTTGACGGCCGGCGATGAACGAAAAAATCGATATAAAGCTCACCATCAACGGGCGTGATCATTCCGCTCGCGTGGAGCCGCGCTGCACTCTGGTCGATGCCATCCGCGACGAATGCGGGCAGACCGGAACGCATATCGGCTGCGAGCATGGCGTCTGCGGCACCTGCACAGTGATCATTGACGGAGAGGCAGTCCGTTCCTGTCTGATGTTTGCCGTGCAGGCGCAGGGGAAACAGATACGCACGGTTGAGGGCCTGGCATCCGGCAACAAGCTGCATCCGCTGCAGCAAGCTTTCATCGATCACCATGGGCTGCAATGCGGATTTTGCACGCCGGGATTTCTGATGCTTGCGTCGAACGCGCTTGAACGGGAGCCCCATCTTGAAGGCGAGGAACTGCTCGACCTGCTTTCATCCAATTTATGCCGCTGCACGGGATACCAAAACATCATCAAGGCCGTGCGCGCCGCCGCCACGGAAATGCGCAAGGCAGAGGCGGCGGAATGAGCCAGGACGGCGGCACCAAAGTCTATCCCATGCCACCACGCGCAAGCGAACGCAGAGTCCTTGGTCATTCGGTCCCGCGACTGGAGGATCTGCCGCTGGTCACGGGGCAGGGGCGTTATGCGGGCGACATCAATTTCCCGCAACAGCTGCATATGCGGATCGTTCGTTCGGCCCATGCGCATGCAAAACTTATCTCGATCGATACCTCCGCTGCCCGGGCGTTGCCTGGGGTAACCGCGGTTTGGACCTGGGAAGACATCCCTGACCTGCCGCCGATCGACTTTCGCGCAGACCGGGCATCCGAGATGCTCAAGCCGTACCGGCAGCCTGCGCTGGCCCGAGGCCGGGTCCGTTATATCGGCGATCCCGTTGCGGCGGTCTTTGCCGAGAATGCCTACATCGCCGAGGATGCGGCCGAACTCGTCACGATGGAGGTGGAAGAACTACCGGTTTTGTTGTCGGCGAGCGATCCGCCCGGCGAATTCGAGTCCGGCCGGACTACCGAGGCAGGAATCTTCCACCACAGCTACGGCGATATCAAAGCCGCCTTCAAGAACGCGCATACCGTCATCGAACTGGACCTTACAACGGGGCGGCATTCCGGCGTTCCGATGGAAACGCGTGGAGCGCTTGGCCGCTACGATGCGGCGCGCGACATATTGGAGCTTCACGGTGCCGCGAAGATTCCGCATCGGAACAAGGAAACCTTGTGCCGGATGTTAAAGCGCAGCCCATCGGCGCTGCATGTTCACGAAAGCCATGTGGGGGGCGGTTTCGGCATTCGCGGGGAAATATATCCCGAGGATGTTCTGGTTCTGGTTGCGGCGCTGCGGCTAGGCCGTCCGGTGAAATGGATCGAGGACCGGCGCGAGCATCTGATGTGCGCCAATCAGGGACGTCAGCAGCGGCATCTCGCTCGCATCGCGGTCGATTCAGAAGGCCGCATCCTGGGTATCGAGGACGAAATCTTTCATGACCAGGGGGGATATGTTCGCACCCATGGCGCTAACGTTCCCAACCGCACCATGTGCATGCTGACCGGCGCGTATCGGGTGCCGGCCTACCGCGCAGTCGCTCATTTCCGCCTCACCAACAAGACACCCGCGGCGACCTATCGCGCGCCGGGCCGCTTCGAAAGTACTTTCGTGCGCAGCCGCCTGATGGATGCAGTGGCCAACAAACTCGGGCTCGACCCGGTCGAGGTGAGAAAGAGAAATCTCATCACTGCGGCAGAGATGCCCTATACCATCGCCTTCGATGAGCCGCATGTCGAAAATCTGGAGCTGGATTCCGGTGATTTTCCGCGTCTCCTCGACAAGGCGCTCGCCGCCTTTCGCTGGGACGAGCTGCAGCAGGATTTGAAGCGCCGCCGCGCTGCGGGCGAGGCGGTTGGCGCCGGGGTCGCCATTTTTGTCGAGGAAAGCGGCCGGGGACCGTCTGACGGCGCCAAGATCGCGGTCGACACCTCCGGAGCGGTGGAATTGATCACGGGCGGGGCATCGCTCGGGCAGGGATTTGAGACTGCGATGGCGCAGATTTGCGCCGAAGCGCTTGGCGTCGATTACCAGCAGGTGAGGGTGATCCACGGACACACCGATCTTATCGACCATGGCATCGGCGCTCATGCCACGCGCGCCACCGGCTTGACGGGCGGGGCTGTACACGTCACCGCCCTGATGGTGCGCGCGAAGGCGCTCGAATTTGCTTCCGAGTTGCTGCAGACCCCTGCCGCGGAGCTCGACATTGTCGCTGGCACCGTTGGGCGGCTCGACGGCAAGGCAGGCCCGTCGATCACTCTGGCGGAAATAGCTAAACGCATTGCGCCTGGGTCGAAGCTGCTGCGGGGCCGGACGCCACAGTTAGCTGCCCATGGTTGGTTCAACACCAACCACACCGTCTTCCCCTACGGCGTGCATCTCGCGGTGGTACGGGTCGATCGCGAGACGGGCCATGTCGCCGTGGAGCGCTTCCTGATTGGCTATGACGTGGGACGCGCGGTCAATCCGATGATGATCGAAGGTCAACTGGTCGGCGGCTGTGTGCAGGGGCTGGGCGGTGCGCTCTACGAGGAATTCGTTTATGACGACAAGGGCGAGCCTCTCTCGTCGACCTTGGCCGATTACCTCATACCCACGGTGCGCGAGACGCCGGATTTCGAGGTGCTGCTTACCGAGGATGCACCATCACCGCTGCATCCTTTGGGATTGAAAGGGGCAGGCGAAGGCGGAATCAATGGCGCCGGCGGCGTCATTGCCAGTGCGATCGACGACGCCCTTGGGATGCCGGGCGCGGTCACGCAATTGCCGGTGACACCACAGCGATTGCGGAAGCTGTTGCGGGAAAAATCGATGTGAAAGACATCAAAAGCGGAATTCTTCGCCTCGCTTGCGTCCCTGGAAGGTACTGAGGAAAAGCTCGTCGAAAGGAATCTTCCGCTCGATCAATCCTTGCTCGTGGCAATAGCCGGTGATCGCGTCCATTGTTTTGCGGTTCTGGTCGGTGGCTCCGTATTCCCAAGGGTCTTTGCCCAGGATTTGCTCTTGCTCTTCCCAAGCCTCGCGATACCACGCGAGCGGCACCATGCGCGGGTTCTCCATTCGCTTCATTGCGATGGCTTTTGCCTCGTTGAAAGCATGGAAGATGTTGATCGGAACCCAGGGATACTGCTCGACGATCTCCTGCTTGATGCCCAAAACATGCATGATCGGAAACATGCCGGTCTTTTTATAGAATGAAATTTCCTCGTCTTTGAAATTGGGGAAGAGCCGCCCCACGCGCGGGTCGCCTTGGACAATCGGCTTGATCAGATCAGGATGCAGCACGGCGTCCAGTTCACCAGATGCCAGCATGTCTTCCACGGCTTGATTATCGGGCAACCGCGTCAGCTTCAAACCCGATGGCCGCGCGAAGTCTACCGTTTCATCGAGTTCCGAAAACCATTCAACGGATTTATGCGGGACGCCGTATTCGTGCTCAAGGATGCCCCGCATCCACACAATCCCGGTCGCTTGGTACTGTTTGACACCGATTTTGCGGCCAACGAGGTCGCTGGGCTTTTGAATCCCCTTTGTCGTGTTGATGAAGATGAAGCCGTGACGGAATCGACGGTGGAGAAAAACCGGCAGGGCCAAACCGGGATCGCCTTGAGAGCGTGCAGTGAGGTATGAAGCACAGGACACTTCTCCGATATCGAATTCCTGGCCTCGCAAGTAACGCCAATGCCGCGTTGTGGAATCCATGGCCGTTAGCACTGTGAGATCGATTCCATCCGGACGGACGGTGCCCTCCTTCAATGCTCGAACGATCTCATAGTCACCGCACGCAAGCGTTAGAGGAATCCTCTTCGACACGTTCCATTCCTTTGCATGATGAATCCGAGACTGGCGAGCTCAGTTGCCAGCCGCAGGTGGACGCGGCATCAGCTACCGCGTTCACACATTTCGTGCAACGTTTTGAATTGAGAGTGCAAGCTGGGGACTAATTCGCAGGGGCGATCGCCGCGCGCACCTCGGCGACGATGTCCTTTGGAGTTCGATAGACGTCTGCAACCAGCTTCTCGAGCTCCTCGCCGCTGACTGGACTAACGTCCATCTTCCGCTTTTTTGCTTCGGCGACGAACTCGGGGTCCTGCAACGTATCCTCCATCGCCTTGCGGAGGGCTTGTTTGCGGTCCTCCGGGATGCCCGGCGGGCCGGCGAACGGTCGTCCCATCACCTGACGGCTGAGGACAAGCTTCAGGACCTGCCGTTGTTTCTCAGTAGTTGCGAAGTCGATGACAAGCGGCACATCAGGCAGAGCGGGGTTTTTTACCAAGCCGAGTTGGACTGGAAAACGAACCTTCTTTTCTTTGATCCAATCCGGCTTGGTCGAGTTCAGGCTGCTCCACGACCAGCTGGCGCGGCCATCGACTTCACCTCGCTCCAGGGCAAGAGTCACTTCGGTTGTGCCCGGATAGCCGCTGATCAGCTTCAATTTCAGGCCGAACAGGTTTTTCAGCAAGAGTGCGTAAATATCGGGGTCGGAGCCAGATCCTTCGCCTCCGACCGTGAATTCCTTGGTGAGCATGTCGTTCCACGTCTTTACGGGCGACGTATGCCAGATCGCGAACACGTTGTGCTCGCTCGTCGTGCTGATCAGCCACGTGAACTTCGTCGCGTCGAATTGCGTCGCGCTGTTGCCAATTAGCGGCTCCATCGCCATGCCGCGTCCAAACGTTCCGATGGCGGTGCCGTCTCTTGGTGCGACATTATAGATGTAGTTTGTGGCCTTCAGGCTCCCGGCGCCGTCCATGTTCTGCACGACCACGCTGGGATTTCCGGGAATGTATTTCGTCAGGTAAGGCGCCATTGTTCGGGCATAAATGTCGTATCCCCCGCCAGCGCTATAACCGACAATCACCGTAACGGTTTTGCCTCGATAGAAATCTGCAACGGACTGGGCCTGTGCTCCGCTGGCGAGCGGGACGGCCAGCGTAAGACCAACTAAGGTTGCGGCGACCCAGTGGCGCATTGTCTCCCTCCCAATCGTCCGGCCTCTAACACGTCATCCTCGTCGACGCCGGGCAGGATCGTGTTCATTTTCGTTCAGAAATCAGCCGTAGACAAGAGACTTATGCCTCCCGGCAAGTACAACGGTGAAACCCGTCCCGGCTAAGCTCGTAGCCCTCTGTAGCTTCGCAGTTTAGATGCCTGTCCGGCGAAGATGGATGTAATAGAACTTAGAAGAGTATGTGGCGGGGCTTGCAAGTTTTACAGCCAAATGCATGCCCATGTATCCGCACTCGAAGTAGGCGACGGAGGGCAATAACGTAAGGTTGCCGAATGGGACAGCAACAGCAAGCAACGGCCCTTACCGGTTGCCGCCCATTTAACTTCAAAAAAACCTTTTAGAGATACCGTTAACTACTGGGAACGCCCAACAATGTTGAGACCTCTCATTTCGATGGCGGTCAGGCGCGGCTGGCTGCTCATCCTATTGGCCGGCATAATCTGCCTCGGCACCAGCCTGGCGATCCTGGGCGCCACCAACGTCCAA
>JAXDOO010000274.1:0-3910 GCA_034668865.1 Alphaproteobacteria bacterium | reverse complement strand
CGGCTTGGTCCAGCACCTCTTTGTAAACGTCCCACAACAAATCCGAGTCGGCGTCATAAACCGGCCCGCGGGGGATACGATTGACTGTTCGCGAAAACGTCGAAAAGGCGGTCCAATCATCGCGGTTGCGGAAAGTGCCGGAGGCAAACTCCAATTCGTCCGGTTCGTAGCTCTGGGGATTGAGAGCGGGGAAGCACAGGAATTTGTCGGCTTCGGTCGCAAAGGTCTGGCTCGCCATCGCGGCCAGCGCGAGCTGCACCATCGCATCCATAGCGCCTTGAGCCCAGCCCTACAGTCGTTCCGTGCGCCGGGTCAAACCCAGGCGGTGATGTTGGGCATTGGATCGGGGGATTTGGGCAGGACATGGCATTTGAAGCCGGCGATCTGCATGCCCGGGACGCTCAATCCTTGATCGTCCGTCTTGAAACCCCAATCGCGCTGCGATTCGCGCGTGCCCGAGGCATTGCTGCCGCTTCCGCCGAGGAAAAAGGGACCGAAAGCGACATAGCCGCCCCCGCCCGCTGAGGTTGATTTCATGTCGCTGATGAAGTTGGAAAATCCTTCGTTGTGCCCCAGGCTGAGCTTGAGATTCCGAATGAACACGATCGCGGTCGGATAGGCTGGCATTAGCCCCTTGGGCGGCGCGCCGCCATCGCTGACGCGCTCATCCTTGACGTCCGGACTTTGCTGATCGAACCGCCACGTCTTGCTGTTCAGGAAAGACGGCCGGAACCAGGGCCGCACGATGGGCACCTGACAGACCTCAAACGCGAGTTCGAACTGATCGGAGTTGAAGCTGCTCTTGAACTCCTGGTGCTGGGTGGTCGAGCTTGCGGTACCGCGACCGCCGAAGATGCCCAGGTAGCTTGCGCCAGCCTGCACCCCCCAACGCTTATTGGTGTAGGTGGAAGTGGATCGCCCCGCAAAATCGGTCGATTTGAAGGTAAAGTTCGACCAGCCTGACGCCTTGGCAAAGTTGCCGGGCACCAGCGAGGTAAAATAGAAATCAGAGCCGGATGCTAGCCCTGTGGCGCGCGCCTTATCGAGGTCGTCACGATATTGCTGTTTCAAAAGCGTCAGGTCCTTTTGCGTGACCTGATCTATGAACGCAGAGATTTGCTCGTATTCGTTTTTGTAGCCGGCGCTTACCCAGTCGGCCATCGCGGCCTTTACCTTATTACGCAGTATGCTGGCGTTCATCGTCCAGGCATGGACAGCGCGCGAGTCGGCGGCCGTCAGCGCGTCGATCCGACGGCCGTTGTATTCCAGCACTGCATCGGCGTAAGCGGCCATTTTTTGGTTGTACGCAACGACCAGGTCGCTCGGCTCGGTAACTTCGGTGATCGAATCGTCGATCAGGTTCTTCTTTTGCGTCGTCTTCGTCAGCAGGCCGCGGAACTTTTGGATTTTTTCCTTGGTCTCGGCCGGTAGCTCGCTCTGCATCACTTGTCTCATGCGCAGCACGCGCGCGTAGACCTCCGATAGCGAGCCTTCGTTGTTCTGCACCGACAGTCGCCTGAACTGCTCGTTGTTGGCTTTGGTAACGTCGGGGACGAAATCGACCAGCCGGGCGAAATTCTCGGTTTGCATATACAGCCGCGCCGTGTCCTGCGCGCGCAGCCGCTCCAGTTCGTCGGCACTGAGGGGCTCTGGCGCGGCGCCGTCGGCACCCGGCGAACCACCAACCGCTTCCGCGGCGGGCTTACGGACGATGCCGGTCAGGCCCTGTGTCAGAAAATCGAAGTCCGCGGCATCGACCGGAATTCCCGGCGTGCACCAACTGAAGAAGTTGTCTTCGGAAGCAGGAACATCCGCGTCACCGTTGGTGAGGACGTCATAAAGCTTCGCCATAACAGAGTTAGCGAGCTGACTTGGTAGAACATCGGCCACGAGTACCCCCTTGCGTGCGTCAGCGAACGCGCAGGCGCGCCGTTCGCCATTAAGTTTCGCAACGAAACGATCGGCTGGCATGTTTGCACTTGCCGATCCAGGGCCCCCGCCCGGCCGTCACTCACAATTGCGCGTGCGCTCGTGCTGGTTCACCAGCCCGTTTGTTCTCCGCGTCAATCAGCACACCATATCCGAGAACCGCAACGGTACCAAGAAATTGAAATCGACCGCTTGTGTTCAATGCGAAAAAGATTCCGTGTGTCGAGCTGAAAGCGAAAGCGGATCACATTCGCCGAAAATAAATGAGACAGTTTAGGAGTGCTGCTTGGGAACCAGTGCGTGCTGTCCCGCGGTGACAATGACACGGACCGGCGCGCACAAGGTGTTCGAGCACAGCTCACCGTTCCGCCGGTGCATCAGGGATATATCGAGCCGCACACCAGCCTCCTTTCGGTCGGAGCGAGGGGCATGCGTTGGTCATGAGGTCGGTGCTAATGCCAGCCTTGCACAGGCTATCTTCTCGCTAGGATGGGAATGACGGGGCGCAAGAACCTGGCGGAGGAGCCAGTCACGGTACACGATGGCCAAGTCGGCGCTTACGCGTTTCGCAGCTGTCAAACCCCAACGACCGCAGCGAGCCCCCGGTTCCAACCGTGGTCGGAGGCCTCCTTTCTCCCCCATCGGTTGTGCGCATAGCGGACCATGCGAATAGAACGCGCGCCTCATCGCTGGCGTCCGGGGACAGCAAGGCACTAGCGCCGAAGCCCTAAGTAAGGCATTGGCTATTGTCGATGCGATTTCTCGGTATCGGCGACTACAACGACCTCGGCGACCTCTATTACCGGCTGCGGCAGGACGGGCACGAGGTGCGCGTGTTCGTCGAGCAGGCGGAGTCGCAGGAGGTATTCCAGGGCCTAGTCGAGCGCACGCCGGATTGGCGCCGTGAGCTTAACTGGATCCGCGCGGCAGGCCGCGACGGCGTGATTGTGTTCGAGCTGGCATCGCACGGCCCGCTGCAGGATCGGCTTCGAAAGGATGGTTTTCAGGTCATCGGCGGCAGCGCCTACGGCGACCGGCTGGAAGCCGACCGCGCTTTCGGCCAGAGAGTACTGCGGCAGGCTGGCCTCAAGACCGCGCTCACCGAGTCGTTCGATGACTTCGACCGAGCATTGGCGTTCCTTAACGCTCGACCAGGGCGTTATGTGTTGAAGAACGACGGCACGCTGACCCCCTCCACCAGCAGTTACGTCGGCCAGGCCGAGGACGGCGCCGATATGCGCGCGTTGTTGGCTGCGGAGCGGACGCGCCTACCGGCGGGCAAGCGGCCGAGCTTCGTGCTCATGCAGCATGTCGAGGGCGTCGAGATGGGAGTGGGCGCCTACTTCAATGGCGAGCGGTTCCTGGAACCGGTAGTGATCGACTGGGAGCATAAGCGGTTCTTCCCCGGCGATCTCGGCGAGCTTACCGGTGAGATGGGCACCTTGATCAGCTACCGCGGCGGCGAGCGGCTGTTCGGGGATACGTTGGCCCGAATGGCGGGCCGGCTGCAGGTCGGCGGCTACGTGGGCTACATCAACCTCAACACGATTATCAATGAGGAGGGCGTGTGGCCGCTTGAGTTCACCTGCCGCTTCGGCTACCCCGGCTTCGCAATCTGCGATGCGCTGCACTTGGAGGGGTGGGATTCAATTTTCCGCAAAATGCTCGATGGGAGTGTGCTCAGCTTCGAGACCCGCCCAGGCTACGCAGTAGGGGTCGTACTCACAGTTCCGCCCTTTCCTTACGAGCACGGCTACGAAAAGGTATCTAAAGGGGTTCCAATCCTTTTTCGCGCAGATACGACGGATGCCGATCGCCGCAACCTGCATTATGCCGAGGTGGCCCAGATAAATGGCGTTTTGGTTGCGAGCGGTTCTATCGGGTACCTGATGGTGGCCAACGGCGCCGCCGATACGGTTGAAGAGGCCCAGGCGAAAGCGTACGGGCTCGCCCGCAAAGTGATCGTGCCAAACCTTCGCTA
>JAXDOO010000273.1:0-4103 GCA_034668865.1 Alphaproteobacteria bacterium | reverse complement strand
TTCGGCAGTTCGGAATAGGGTTTTCCGTTTTCGGTGGCGGCGTAGTCGATGCTTCCGCCGTAAACGACTTTGGTTTCGCTGGCCGGACAAAAGCTGTTGCAGGACGCAACGCGGCTCTGGCCGTCGCTCGCACTTATCGGAAAATAGCGTCCGTCGCAGGTGCGCACACAATACGCCTGCCCACCGCTGCCGCCATACGAGACGCGCGGTCGCGACTGCTCGGGCGGACGACCGAAGAAATCGCCCTCGGTGGCAAACGGCATCGCTCTCGAAGGTTGTGGTTGCGCTGGCGCCAGCGACGGATTGTCGGAGAAGGCGCCGAACAGCGCCGAGATAAAGTCGCGTGCCTGTACCGCCGGCGCGGTGCTCAGGACACACACCGCGATCATGGCGCCGACGCCCCCCCAGTACCCTGATCTCGATTTCATATCAGCGCTCCAATGAGGCCCCTCGCTTAGTAAACCGCCGAGGTTGAAAGGTTCATCGCTTGGCGGTCGCGCACGACCGCACGCGGCGCAACGGCTGCGCTCGGACGAATCGTAACCGTGCCTTTTGCCTCCAAATGCGGCCCACCGCTCTTCGGCAACACTACAACCTTGGTGCCGACATCGACGCGGCTGAACAGGTCGGTCACGTCTTCATTGGTCAGGCGGATGCAGCCCGAGGACACGAACTTGCCGATGGTCGAGGGGTCGTTGGTGCCGTGGATGCGATAGACGCTGGTGCCAAGATACATCGCGCGCGCGCCGAGCGGATTGCCGGGTCCGCCGGCCATGAAGCGCGGCAGATAGGGCTGGCGGGCGATCATCTCCGTCGGCGGATGCCAATCCGGCCACTCCGCCTTGCGGCTAATGGTCTGCACGCCGGCCCAGGTAAAGCCTTCGCGGCCGACGCCGACGCCGTAGCGTACAGCGCGGCCCTGGCCGAGCACGTAATAGAGCGCGGTGTTGCCGGTATCGATGATCACGGTGCCGGGGGCTTCGCGGGTGTCGTAAGCAACGACGGCGCGCCGCAGCCGCTCCGGCACGGGGCTGGATTCATCCTCGGGAAGGGCAAGCGCCGCGTCTTCCGAAGGGAATGCGGTGGACGGCGCCGCTGCGTAACCCAGAACCTGCGCCGAGGCCTGAGTTGCGATCAACGCGGGCACCAGTAACGCTGCAGCCAAAATCAGCGCACTGGCTGTGCGCGACACGTGTCTGCGATTTTCGGAAAATTGTACCATGACCTGCCCCATTCGACGTGCATCGGTGATGCGACTGCAGACCCAACTCGACCGGGGCTATCCAGTTCCATCGTCGGAGCTGCATCGATTGGCCTGTCAACCCTTGCCGCTCTCACGTTTCCACGATGAACTTTTCGCTGCGGTCGCCTAAGCCCGCTTCGTAAGCGACCGCCGTGTTGATGGCGCTGGGGTTCTGGAACTTGGCTGTGGGGAACGATGGCGGCTTCCTGTCTTCGGCAATATTGATCGACTGCCTTATTCTCAAGGAGCTGATGCATCGCCGCTATTGCCACCGCGCTAATCAAGCGGGGCGCTACGATCGGCGGGTCTGGATTCTCGCCAGACAGTGGCGACGGCGAGGAAGCGCCGGCTAAAAACTTCCAGCTTATGGCTCAGGTCACGCAGCGGCCGGGCTGCAGCTGTTTTGCGACCTCGGTCAACACGCTGACGACCGGCTCGCACGCCACAGTACGGGCCACCGGCTGTTTCGCCGTCACTGGAGCGGGAGAGGTGTTGCGGGCTTCCTTGCGGGCGACCGGCACGCGCACCAGTATGGAAGTATCGGAAAGCCCGTCGACCGACACGGAAATCGTTCGGGTTTTCAACCCGTTGCTCGGGGCGTCCGCGCGGTCGGCCTTGGCTTCACGATTGATGGTGACGTCAGGCGTGGCTTGCGGGACTCCTGTTGTGGATTGCCGCGCTAGCCCGACAAGATCGCTGCCGGAGGCATATTGTGCCGCACCGAGGCTCAATGAAATTGCGAGGGTGCCCAAAATTCCCGAAAAGATTTTCGACATGGCCTGCCCGCCTTTAATCCTCTGTCGCTGCAAGCGCGAACAGGTTCACAACGCGGGCTCGAATGGCGGGTTCGGACCGCTGTGATCACATAACCGTGTACGAAAAAATTCTGGAAAGCGGGAACGAGTTTTGGGATTTGTGCGTAATCATGCCAGCCGGTCATCCCCCCTGCCCCAATTGACTGGCGACGTAGGGCGCAGCTGTGGTGATGCCAGCTGCGCCCTACTTTTTGCCTGTAGATCAAAACCAAAGAAAAAACGCCGCAACGTGCCTGAGCATGGTCGCGGCGCCAAACCTGCTTCAGACCGAAAGATTGTCAGCTCGCCGCCGCCTTTGGCGCGCGGTTGCGCGAGTTGCGCTGGAAGAACAGCGCCTGGCTGGCGACTGCGGAGACCATCGCGGGCTGGAACGGTTTTGAGATCAGGAACGCGGGCTCCGGGCGCTCGCCGGTCAGGAAGCGTTCGGGATAGGCGGTGATGAAGACCACCGGCACCTCGAAGGTCCGCAGCAGTTCGTTCACGGCGTCGAGGCCGGAGCTACCGTCGGCCAATTGAATATCCGCCAGGATCAGGCCGGGCTTGCGGTTTTTGGCCAGCGCAATGGCGTCGGAATGGGTGCGCGCCACGCCGATGACGTTGTGGCCGAGGTTCTTCACCAGGCTTTCCAGATCCATGGCGATGAAGGTCTCGTCCTCGATGATCAGTACATCGGTGGCGATCTCCGCCGCCATCTCGCGGCCGGCGGTATCGGCCAGCTTGCGGGTCTCAGTGACATCCTTGTCGAGAATGAAGCCGACTTCCTCTTCCGAAAAGCCTTCCAGCGACAGCAGCAGGAAGGCCTGCCGCGGCAACGGGGTGATATTCGACAGCCGGCGCTCCGACGGGCTCGACAGCGGGATCACCTCGGCGTTCTCGTTGAGCGAAACCGAGTTCCAGATTTGGGTGAACAGCCGGAACAGGCCGGCGCGGGGGCCGTGGCGCTCCTCAAGCAGGGACTGATCCTGCAGCAGGGCCTCCAGCATGGCCCCCACATAGGCGTCCCCCGAGGCCTGATTTCCGGTTAAAGCCCGGGCATAGCGCCGCAACAACGGTAAATGTTCAGCAACCAGCTGTGATCGGGACATCCCCACTCCATCTTTTGGAAGGCCAACGAACCCGGGTGGCGGGTCCACAAGTGCCTATCTACGCATCAGCCGGATAAAAGTTCCCTTTTATCGGAACTTTAGGCCTCAGTTGGAATTAGCACCCTTACAAATGCTCCCGGCACTGCAAAAATCAAGTGGAAATCGAGGGACTTAACTCTTGGGGAAACGTGGATCAGGGTCATGAAAGATGTGAAGTCTCAAGCCAGCAAGATTACCGCGCCCGGCAAGCAGGGCGGGCTTAACGCCGAGATCCAGTCCCGGATCGGTCATCAGCTGCGCGCCATGTATGACGACGTCGTGCGCCAAGGTGTGCCGGACCGCTTTGCCGAGCTGATCCGCAAGCTCGATGCACCGGAGGGCGGCCCGGGGCGCGACCAACCAGCCAAGAACGACGGGAGGGATTAATGCCTCTCACAGATTCACTGCGCGACGACATCCTGGCCTCGGTACCCAGCCTGCGCGCGTTCGCGATCTCGCTCAGCGGTAATGGCGACCGGGCCGACGACCTGGTCCAGGAAACGCTGCTGCGCGCGCTAGCCAATATCGACTCATTCCAGCCCGGCTCCAACCTGCCGGCCTGGCTGTTCACGATCCTACGCAATCTGTTCCGCTCCGATTATCGCAAACGTCGGCGGGAAGTCGAGGATGCCGACGGGAGCTACGCCAAGACCCTGAAGACCCAACCGGCGCAGAACGCGCATCTGGAGTTCGAGGAATTTCGCGCGGCGCTGGACAAGTTGCCGCAGGACCAGCGTGAGGCGCTTATTCTGGTCGGCGCGTCGGGCTTCTCCTATGAAGATGCGGCAGCGATCTGCGGTTGCGCGGTCGGCACCATCAAGAGCCGCGTCAACCGCGCGCGCTCGAAACTCAGCGCCCTGCTCTATGTCGACGGTGCGGAAGATTTCGGCCCCGATGACACTGTACGCGCCGTGATCGGCG
>JAXDOO010000272.1:0-9715 GCA_034668865.1 Alphaproteobacteria bacterium | reverse complement strand
GCCAAAAAGAACGCGCTGGCCAATGTGAGCGACAAGCTTCCCGAATTCCACGCCAATTCCATTCTTGAATCGGTGATCTCCGGCCTCCCGGACGCGGTGCTCGCGCTCAGCCGGCAGGGTTCGGTGCTCGCCTTCAATGCGCAGGCTGCGCGACTCGCTCCGGGGCTCCGCCGCGGTGGATTGGGCTTGGTCGCAATCCGCATTCCCGCCCTAGCAGATGCAATCCAGCAAGCCGGCGAGACCGGTCAACCACAGCGGGTCGAGTTCTCCGAACGCGTCCCGGAACGATGGTTCGAAGCCTTTGTCATCCCGATCACCAGCCGCGGGACCTCCGACACGGGTGAGCCCGACAGCTTGCTGGTGACATTTCACGACCTGACGCCGATGCGGCGGATGGAGGAAATGCGCGCCGACTTCGTCGCCAATGCAAGCCATGAACTGCGCACGCCGCTGGCGGCGTTATCGGGTTTCATCGATACTCTGCAAGGCTCGGCGCGGAACGACACCGCCGCGCGCGAACGCTTCCTTCGGATCATGCAGGCACAGGCCACCCGTATGGCGCGGCTGATCGATGATCTGCTGTCGCTGTCGCGGATCGAGCTCAGCGCGCATATGCGTCCCGAGACCCCGGTCGATCTTGTCCCGATCGTGCGGCAGGTATCGGATGGCCTGCAGACTCTCTCGCGCGATCGCGAGGTTGAAATCCAGATCCACGCCCCGTCCGCGCCGCTGATCGTCCTGGGGGACCGGGACGAACTGATACGCGTATTCGAGAACCTGATCGAGAATGCATTGAAATATGGTGCGTCAGGCAAGCGGGTGGAAATTGATTTCAGCAGGGAGGAAAAGGGCGATGGCGAGGACGAAGCGCAGGTCGCGGTGCGCGATTATGGCCCCGGCATCGCGCCCGAGCATCTGCCGCGTCTGACCGAACGCTTCTACCGGGTCGACGTAGCCGATAGCCGCGCGCAGGGCGGCACCGGCCTCGGCTTGGCGCTTGCCAAGCACATCCTCAATCGGCACCGCGGACGGCTCTCCATCGCCAGCAATCCCGGTCAGGGCGCCACCTTCACCGTGCACCTGCCTGTCCCCAGCGAAAAAAACGTCCTCGCGTAAAAACTCTTTCAATTCAGACTCTTGGCACTGTCATCTGACTGTCACGAGCCAGTCATAGAAGAGTTATGCGCGATCGATAGGGACACAGGGGCAGGACACGTCCGGCACATGAGGGCGTAGAAGCGCCCTGGTAACAAGGAGAGATGCATGTCCCTAAAATTCCTGATTTTGGCAGGCGCCGCTTTGACGCTTACGGTCAATGCAGCCTCGGCTCAGAACAAAATAATCACGATCGACGGTTCTTCGACCGTGTTCCCGATCACCGAGGCCATGGCCGAGGAATTCCAGAAGGCCAACAATGGCGTCAAAGTGACGGTTGGCATTGCCGGTACCGGCGGCGGCTTCAAAAAGTTCTGCCGCGGCGAAACGGACATCTCAGATGCGTCGCGGCCGATTACGGAAAAAGAGCGTGCCGACTGCAAGGCCGCTAACGTCGAATATATCGAGCTGCCGGTCGCGCTCGACGCTCTCACAGTGATGGTCAATCCGAAGAATGACTGGGCCAAGGAAATGACCGTCGCGGAGTTGAAGAAAATTTGGGAGCCCGAAGCTCAGGGCAAGATCACCAACTGGAAGCAAGTTCGCGACGGTTTCCCCGATCGGCCGCTCAAGCTTTATGGCGCCGGCACCGATTCCGGTACCTACGACTATTTCACCGCAGCAATCGTCGGTAAGGAGCATTCATCACGCGGCGACTTCACTGCGTCGGAAGATGATAACGTGCTGGTGCAGGGCATCGCCGGCGACGTAAATGCCTTGGGGTTCTTCGGACTTGCCTACTACCTTGAGAATACAAACAAGCTGAAAGCGGTGGCGGTTAAGCCGAAAGACGACGCGAAGGCCGTCCTGCCGTCGGTCGAGGCCGCCAGAGATGGCAGCTATCAGCCGCTGTCGCGTCCCATTTTCATCTATGTCAGTAGAAAATCCATCGAGAGCAAACCCGAGGTCGCAAAATTCGTCGAGTTCTATCTCAATAAGAAGAACGCGTTGAAGCTGGTCAAGGAAGTTGGCTACGTGCCGCTTCCGGATAAGGCCTACGACGTGTTCATGCAGCGCTTCAAGGATCGCGCCCTCGGTACTGCCTTCCATGGCTCAAAAGTTGGCGTTTCGGTGGACGATCTGCTGAAGGCACCGCTGGTGAATTGATTGCGCGCTGATGTGAGTTAAATGCATGGGAAGTTGGGCGGTGTGGCGCCGCCCAACTTCTGTTTTGGCCGCAAGGGTGCAGTGTTATGGCGAGCGTGGACCTACTCTACTCTTCCAACGAAGCGATGGATTACGGTCGAATCTCCGCCAGCGAAGCATTTTTGCGGCGAAGAATGATTACTGGATGGATCGTGCGAGGAATTCTGTTTCTCGCCGCTGCATTGTCGGTCCTGATCACCGCCAGCATCGTTTACATTTTGGTATACGAGTCGATTCTGTTTTTCAGGGACGTTTCGATCGTCGATTTTCTGACGGACACCGAATGGACGCCGGTTTTTGACAATCCGCGCTTCGGCATCATGACGCTCGTGTCCGGTACTCTGATGACGACGTTTATCGGCCTTGTTGTCGCGGTGCCGGCCGGAACGATTCTCGCGATTTACCTAAGCGAATTTGCCAAACAGCGAGTACGCGAGGCGGTCAAGCCGATATTGGAGCTTCTCGCAGGCGTGCCCACCGTCGCCTTCGGCTACTTTGCGCTCTTTTTCCTGACGCCAATTTTTCAGGTTTTCATTCCCGGCCTTTCCGGCTTCAATCTGCTGGTCCCCGGCATCGTCATCGGGATCATGATTCTTCCGTATATCGTTTCGGTCGCGGAAGACGCGATGCGTGCGGTGCCGAATCCCTTGAGAGAGGGCGCTTACGCGCTCGGCTTCACGCGTCTGCAAACGGCGCTCGGGGTGATCATCCCGGGCGCTTTTTCCGGTGTAACGGCTGCATATCTTCTTGGAATGTCGCGCGCGGTCGGCGAGACCATGGTGGTTGCGATCGCCGCTGGCCAGCAACCCCGGCTTGCCTATGACCCGTTAGAAGGCGCCGCAACCATCACCGCTTACATCGTGCAAATTAGCCTTGGAGACGTACCGCACAATTCGCTGGCGTATCAGACAATCTTCGCAGCTGGCCTTATGCTTTTTTTGATTACCCTCGTCTTCAATCTGATCGCGTTCTGGCTTCGAAAGAAGTACCGCGAAGTCTATTAAGCGAACAAAAATGAGCATCGAAGTTCAAAAACGAGCTACCGGGAAGATCGACGAAGTACGCCTCGTCAAGAAGGCCAATCGGCAGGACCTGCGATTCGGCATCGTCGGCTTGGCGGTACTTATCTTGGCAATGGCTGCACTGCTCGCCCTTATAGCCGACTTCGTGGTGGATGGCGTGCCGCGTATCAGCCTTGAATTTTTATCAAATTATCCGTCACGCAGACCTAACGAGGCCGGCATTCTCTCGGCTTGGGTAGGAACGGTGGTGGTCATGATAACCACCACGGTGCTGGCGGTCCCAATTGGAGTTGCTGCCGGCGTCTACCTGGAAGAATACGCGACAAAGAATTGGGTGACAGATCTTATCGAGATCAACGTGACCAATCTCGCCGGCGTACCATCGATCATCTACGGTCTGCTGGCATTGGGCCTGTTCGTGCAGACTTTGCAGCTTGGGCAGACGGTCCTGGTCGCCGGGATGACGCTGGCATTGCTAATTCTGCCTATCATCATCGTCGCAACCCGCGAAGCCTTGCGCAGCATTGAAATTGAGATCCGCGAAGCAGCTTTCGCGCTTGGGGCCGATAAGTGGCAAGCCGTCTATATGTATCTATTGCCGGCCGCCCGGCCTGGAATTCTCACCGGAGCAATCGTCGGCATGTCGCGGGCGATCGGAGAGACAGCTCCGATCATAACCATCGGCGCGCTGACCTTCATTGCCTTTCTTCCGCCGTCGCCGGTGCAGGCGGAATTCCCCTTCATGAATTTTGAATGGCTCAACTCGCCGTTCACCGTCATGCCGATTCAAATGTTCAACTGGATCTCCCGGCCGCAGGCAGGCTTTCATATCGCGGCTGCCGCAACGGGGGTTGTACTCTTGGCCATGACGCTACTGATGAATGGTTTCGCTATCTATCTTCGTTACCGTATCCGCCGAGGTTCAAGGTGAGTGCTCTTCCGAGGTCTGTGATGGACGCGACGACAATTCAAAGCCACGCCAGCGATCCCATTGCGGCTTCGCCGCCTGTGCGCGCTCGGGTCGAGGATTTGAGCTTCTACTACGGCGAGAAACAGGCGCTGAAAAAGCTGAACTTTCCTATTCACGACCGTAAGGTCACTGCGTTGATCGGGCCGTCAGGTTGCGGCAAGAGTACTTTGTTGCGTGCGCTCAACCGAATGCATGACCTTTATTCAGGAAATCGCTACGAGGGCCGAGTCGTTCTCTATCCCGAGCAAACCAACATCGTGTCGCCCAAGGTCGATCCGATGCTGGTTCGCTTGAAAATCGGAATGGTTTTTCAAAAGCCAAACCCGTTTCCGAAATCCATCTATGACAATGTCGCCGCGGGGCTCTGGGTTCGAGGTATCCGCAAAAAGTCAATTGTCGATGAGCGCGTGGAGCAGGCGCTCAAACAGTCGGCCCTGTGGGACGAAGTCAAGGATCGCTTAAACACTTCCGCCTACGGGCTTTCAGGCGGCCAGCAGCAACGACTTTGCATCGCCCGGGCGCTGGCGCCCGAACCCGAGATGCTTTTGCTCGACGAGCCGACGTCAGCCCTTGACCCGATCGCCACCGCGCGCATTGAGGGATTGGTGACGGAGTTGGCACCGATGGTCACGATCGTCATTGTCACTCACAACATGCAGCAAGCAGCGCGCGTGTCCGCCTATACAGCGTTTATGTATCTCGGCGAGATCGTCGAATTCGGTCGGACGGAAACCTTGTTCACGACCCCGAGCAATCCGCGCACGCAGGATTACATTACCGGCCGTTTCGGTTGAGATGGGGCAGGGGCCCGCGAGGAAAGATAAATGACGATGTCCGAACACACCGCCAAGGTTTTCGACGCCGAGCTGCAGGAGCTCAACAAATACGTCGCGCAGATGGGCGGTCTTGCCGAAAAGGCGATCGCGGATTCAGTCGACGCCTTGGTGCGCCTCGATACCACGTTGGCCGAGCATGTTGTGCTGGTCGACCGGTCGATCGACGCGCTGCAGCGCGAGATCGAGGAGAAGGCGATCCTTACCATTGCCCGGCGCCAGCCGATGGCGATCGATCTGCGTGAAATCGTCAGCGCGCTCCGTGTAGCCAATGATCTTGAGAGGATCGGGGACCTCGCCAAGAACATCGCCAAGCGCGTGGCCGAGCTGAATGGCGAGTTCCGCCCGCAAAAGCTGATCCGCGGCCTGGAGCACATGGCGGCCTTGGCGCTCGCCCAGCTCAAACAGGTGCTGGACGCCTATGCCGGTCGCGAACTTGCCAAGGCACTCGATGTCTGGCGGCGGGACAAGGAGGTCGACGCGATGTGCACCTCGCTGTTCCGCGAGCTGCTGACCTACATGATGGAAGACCCGCGCAACATCACCTTCTGCATCCATCTCATGTTCAGTGCCAAGAATATCGAGCGTATGGGCGACCACACAACCAATATCGCCGAGACCGTGCATTACATGATCGAAGGTCGCGCGATCACAGACGAACGGCCGAAAGGCGACACCACCAGGTTCGCCGCCGGCGCCGCCAGCTGAAGGAGAGCAGACGAATGGCCGCGCGCATCCTGATTGTCGAAGACGAAGAGCCGCTCACCTTGCTGCTGCGCTACAACCTCGAGGCGGAAGGCTATGAGGTTGACACCGCCGCGCGCGGCGATGAAGTCGACGTCAAATTCAAGGAACGGGCCCCCGATCTTGTCGTGTTGGACTGGATGCTGCCGGGGCTTTCCGGCATCGAGCTGTGCCGCCGCTTGCGTGCGCGTCCCGAAACCCGGCAACTCCCGATCATCATGCTCACCGCGCGCGGTGAGGAAAGCGAGCGCATCCGTGGGCTTTCCACCGGCGCGGACGATTATATCGTCAAGCCGTTCTCAGTGCCGGAACTGGTCGCCCGCGTGCACGCGCTTCTGCGCCGCGCCAACCCCGACCGGGTGGCGAACGTGCTGGCCTTCGGCGATATCGCGCTCGATCGCGAAAAGAAGCGGGTGTCCCGCTCCGGTCGGCCGGTCGATTTAGGACCGACTGAATACCGGCTATTGGAATTCTTGATGGAGCGGCCCGGGCGGGTATTTTCCCGGTCTCAGCTGCTCGACGGTGTCTGGGGCAACGAAATCTATATCGACGAGCGCACGGTGGATGTCCATGTCGGCCGGCTGCGCAAGGCGCTCAACCACGGCCATAGCGCCGATCCCATCCGCACGGTACGAGGTGCAGGCTATGCCCTCAACGACCAGTTCGGAAAAACTGCGGCGGCGCCCTCGTCCTAGGACGCGCTTGCGGCGGCTTACCGGAAGCTCTTAGCTCCGAACCGAACGTCGGTCTCTGCGACGGTCGCTCACCGGCTGATAGGCGACGCGTGAGTGATGTGAGCAATAAGGCAGGCTGTTCACCGTATTGCCGCCGCAGAAGAAGAAATCCGGGCTGCCGGGATCGCCGATCGGCCAGCGGCAGGTATCCTCAGTCAGCTCGAGGATAGTGCGGCGTTGCCCCATCGGGATGATGTTGTCGATCAGCTCCGGCTCGGCTTCCTGGTCGTGTTCATAAGCATGCGCCAGCGCGGTATTGCCGCGCATAGAGGGACGCGACACCCGCATCATGCCCGGGGCGCGCGTCTTGCGCGGCCGTGCCGCACCGGAGGAGGAGCTTTTGGCCCGTCCAGAGAGCCCGAGACGGTGAACTTTGCCAATCACCGCATTGCGGGTGATGCCGCCGAGCTCGCCGGCAATCTGGCTTGCCGAAAGCCCATCCGCCCAAAGCTTTTTCAGAAGTTCTACCCGCTCGTCGGTCCAACCCATGTCCATTCCTCCTTGACCAGCACCGGCGCAGAATCCATCCTCGTCGTCCGGCAGCCCTATGGCTCGCCCGACCCGCAAGCAGTCAAAACTCAAGAGAACCTTTGCCCCGTCGCGCACGAGATGTCGTATGCGACAATCTGAAAGCTACAATATGCGGAGACTCCCGCGCAAGAGTCGGAGTGCCAGCGTCCACACATTCGTAGAAAAACCTGATGTCGGTGGATAAACGCAGAGCGCGAGGGCTCGAAATGGTATCGGGCGGATGCCAAACGGTAATTTGGGGCGTGTTGACCGGTTTCGGGCGGCCAAATAGAATGTTTCTCTCGTGCCGCCCCGAGGGCGGCACAATTATTTTGGGATCTGTTTCTTGAAAGAAGCTGACCGTGGCGTCGCATATCCTGCCGACTTACGCGCGCATCGATCTCGCTTTTGAGCGGGGCGAGGGCGCTTGGCTGATCGCGACCAACGGCGACCGTTACCTGGACTTCGCGTCCGGCATCGCGGTCAATGCGCTTGGGCACGCGCATCCACGGCTGGTCGCCGCGCTGACCGAACAGGCCAACAAGCTCTGGCACGTCTCCAATCTCTATCGCATTCCGGAAGCCGAAAGGTTGGCCGAACGGCTATGTGAGGTGAGCTTCGCGGACAACGTGTTCTTCACCAATTCCGGCGCCGAAGCCATGGAATGCGCCATCAAGATGGTGCGGAAATATCAATCGGCCAGCGGCCGGCCTGAGCGCTTCCGCCTGGTTACTTTCGAAGGCGCCTTCCACGGCCGCACCATGGCTACCATTGCCGCCGGTGGCCAGAAAAAGCATCTCGAAGGCTTCGGGCCGGCGGTCGAAGGCTTCGACCAGGTGCCTTTCGGCGACCTTGAGGCAGTCAAACGCGCTATCGGCCCGCAGACCGCCGGCATCCTGATCGAGCCGATCCAGGGCGAAGGAGGCGTGCGGGTTGCAGCGCCGGCTTTTCTGCGCGCCTTGCGCCTGCTCTGCGACGAGCACGGGCTTTTACTGATCTTCGACGAGGTGCAAACCGGCATCGGCCGCACCGGAAGCTTCTTTGCCTATGAGCGCGCCGGCGTGCCTCCCGACATCATGGCCATTGCAAAAGGCATCGGTGGGGGGTTTCCGCTCGGCGCCTGCCTCGGCACCGCTGAGGCCGCCAAAGGCATGACCGTCGGCACCCACGGATCCACCTATGGGGGCAATCCGCTCGCCACGGCGCTTGGCAATGCCATATTGGACGTGACGCTGGCGCCAGGGTTTCTGGATCATGTGCGGCGGATCGGCCTACTGTTCAAGCAACGGCTGGCCGAACTGAAGGATCGGCATCCGGCGGTGATTGCGGAGGTGCGCGGCGAGGGTCTGCTCATCGGGCTGCGCACCGTCGTGCCGAATGCGAAGCTGGTCGATGCCATGCGCGCGGAAAAAATGCTCGCGCCCGCGGCGGGGGACAATGTCGTGCGGTTGCTGCCGCCGCTGATCGTCGGCGATGCGGAGATCAGCGAAGCGATGGCGCGCATCGAGCGGGCTTGCAGCGCCATTGAGCGCGAGCTGGAGCAGCCGCTGAAACAGGGAGCGGCCCGGTGAGCGGCACTGAGGTGAGACATTTCCTCGACCTGATCGAACTGCCGCCGGCGGAGCTGCGCGCGATGATCGATTCCGCGCGTTCCATGAAAGCCAAGCTTAAGGCCTCGGATGCGCCGGCGAAGCCGCCGCTGGCCGGCAAGATGCTGGCCATGATCTTCGACAAACCATCTACCCGCACGCGTGTCTCCTTCGATGTCGCCATGCGGCAATTGGGTGGCGACACCACGTTGCTCACCGGGCAAGAAATGCAGCTCGGCCGGGGTGAGACCATCGCGGACACCGCCAGGGTTCTTTCGCGCTATGTCGATGCCATCATGATCCGCACGCTCGATCCCAGCACGCCGGTGGAGATGGCACGTCATGCTACCGTGCCGGTAATCAATGGCCTGACCAAGGCCTCGCATCCCTGCCAGGTGATGGCCGACGTGATGACCTTCGAGGAACACCGTGGTTCGATCCGCGGCCGCACCGTAGCCTGGACCGGCGACGCGAATAATGTGCTGACGTCCTGGATGCATGCAGCGCAGCGTTTCGATTTCAGCTTGCACGTCGCCACCCCGCCGGAACTCGCACCGAAGAAGCCGCTGCTCGACTGGATCAAGACGTCCGGGGCTCCGATCAAAGTGATGAACGACCCGGATGAAGCGGTGAAAGGCGCCGACTGCATAGTCACTGATACCTGGGTCTCGATGGGCGACCGCGACGTCGACGGCCGCCGGCACAACCTGCTCACACGCTACCAGGTCAATGCGGCGCTGATGGCGCACGCCAAGCCCGACGCGCTTTTCATGCATTGCCTGCCGGCGCATCGCGGCGAAGAAGTCACTGACGAGATAATGGACGGTCCGCATTCCGTCGTGTTCGACGAAGCGGAAAACCGGCTGCACGCGCAAAAGGGCATCCTCGCCTGGTGTTTTAACACCGGCGCCTAGCGCGATGAGCAAAACGGTCGCCGGCTATGCGATCAAGCTTACGCGGATTGCGTATGCTGATCCTGCGGATAAGGCGCTTACACATTAAACAAAGCGGT
>JAXDOO010000271.1:0-5502 GCA_034668865.1 Alphaproteobacteria bacterium | reverse complement strand
ATTGCCTTGCATCCGAGCTTTCCTAGCAACCCAAGCGTATATCTCTATTGGACCGAGAGCACGACGGGCGCGGATTCCAACGTGCTCACAGAGACGCCGCTTCTGGGCAACCGGGTCGACCGCTTCGAATGGAACGGCTCGACGCTGCTCTTCGCGCAGAACATCATCCGACTCCGCGCCCTTCAGGCGGACGCCGGACAGCCGCCCTTTGGCAATCACAATGGCGGCGTCTTGCGCTTCGGCCCCGACGGAAAACTTTACGTTCTGGTCGGCGACGTCGGCCGTCGGGGTCAGCTGCAGAATCTGCCATGCGGCCCGACCGCCGCTTGCTCCGGCCCACTTGTAGCGGACGACCAGTTCGGAGGCCCGGCTCCGGATGATGCGCACCTTACCGGCGTGGTGCTGAGACTAAATGATGACGGCGCCGCGCCGCCCGATAATCCTTTCTTCAGCGCCGGAGCTGCCATCGGGGGTCAGGTGGGAGCCAACATCCAGAAAATCTTCGCCTACGGGATCCGCAATGGATTCGGAATGGCATTCGATCCGATCTCCGGTTTCCTTTGGACGCAGGAGAATGGCGACGACTCCTTCGACGAGATCAATCTGGTTATGCCGGGTTTCAACTCAGGCTGGATCCAGATCATGGGTCCGGACCGGCGGATCACACAGTATAAGGAAATTGAGACCAGTGCCGAATTTGGCGGGTTGCAACAGAACCGGTGGCCTCCTTCGCAGATTGCCGGCAGCGCCGCGCAAGCCCGGTCGCGCCTGTTCGGGCTGCCCGGCTCGCACCATAGCGATCCTAAGTTTAGCTGGAAGTTCAGCGTCGCCCCGGGCGGCCTCGGCTTCGTAAAGGGCGACGGCTTGGGCCCGCGGTTCCGCGGCGATTTGTTTGTCGGGGCTGCAACAAACCGTGCGGAAGGAGGTTACCTGTTCCGCTTCAAGCTAAACCCTGACCGCCGGGCGCTGGTGCTTAATGGTGCTCTGCAAGACCGGGTTGCCGACAATGCTACAAAATACGATCTAAGCGAGAACGGGAGCCGACTGATCGGCAGGAAATTCGGCATCGTAACTGACATACAGACCGGTCCGAACGGGAACCTGTTCGTTGTCTCGCTCACCCATGGCGCGGTCTACGAAATTCTCCAGCGTTGAACCGGGAAAATCCGACCGGGGTTCTCTTGTGCCGCATGGACGGCGGCCAGTGAATGGGCGTGTCTGTGGGGACCCAGGAGCGCCGCCATGCGGCTTACGCTTGCTCAAGCCCTTCAACCTGTTGCCGCCTGACGGCCCATCTGGCGCTCATCGGACCTGTCCCAAATCGATACCGCGTGGCCTTAGTTCGCTGTCCTTGTTCACTAATTGTTGTTTTGGCGGGCATAACGACTCATTAGTAGGTTGCGGCTCAATTTGAGCAGAGTTCAATAAAAGCGTCTGGGCCGCGTAATGAGCACAGCCAACCAATATCGCGTAAGAGCGGCGGAGTTCGCCGCGATGGCAAAAGCAGAGACAGCGTCACCCTTGCAAACTGAGTACGCCAAGATGGCGGTAAGCTACTTACGGCTTGCAGAGCTTGCAGATCGCAACGCGAGGACTGACGTGGTGTACGAGCCGCCAACGCAAAAATTTGGCGCAGCATAGGCCGCCTCAGTTGGCGGCCTCTTCATTTAGCAGGTAGCTGCAAATCGCCTCGCGCGCGGGTCGGCACGTCCACGGCCCTGGCCATCCGCCCGCGATTAGACTGGGGGTACGGAACCGCACATAAGGTTAGGTTGTTGGTTCTGGAAGCCTAACGTCGCCCCTGAGCAGTGTTGCTCGGTCGCTTTCGACAACGATCGGCATTCAAATGGCGGACCCCGCGTATTTACGCCGGCAGGCCGAGTTGTGCCTCTCTATCGCAGCACTGATGAGCGATCCGGCTTCCGCAAAGGTGGTCCGCCTAGCGGCCGAGCAGTACGCCCGTCGGGCTGCAGAAGCAGAACAAGAAAAGAAAAAAGCGCCATAAACATTGGCGACCGGGTGGCCGCGTTCATCTCCGGCAGATTGTTCACCCGACACTGCTGCGTGTGTAAAAGAAAGCCCCGGCGCAGGGCCGGGGAGGAACTGGACGCCTTGAGGGAGAAGCCAGCGTCCAGTATTACCCGTCGTCGCCGAATGTTTGGATGAGCGTGTGATTGCACTTCCTACATTCGTAGGCGCGAAGTTCCGCGTAGCCAATAATCGGATGCGGTTCTATGCGCGCGAGGTCCATCCTCGCTCCGCATAGGCAAGTAGGTTTGGCGAGTAGATCGGTAGCCGAGCGTTGAGCGGCTGCTGCCATTTGATCCTCTTTCAGCACCTGACACCCGCAAACACCGCGGTCTGTCCGCTCTCCAACAGCCGTCTATGCCTTTTTGCTGTCGCAGGCTTTCGGGGTGGGCATAGCAAGCGGGCGCGCGTTGCTAATTCGACGCACGGTCTGCTTGAGCAGCGCCCGGAGGCCGAAAGCATCCGAAAATCCGCAACTGAGGCTGGCGCACCGTAGGCCAGCGGCAACGGCTCAATCAGCTGGCGGTTTTGCTTCTTTTGGAAGGCGCTTTTCGACGGCTAGCTTGTTTGCGGGGCTTAGCTTGTTTGCGGGTCCGCTGTTGGCTTTTTTCCGTCGCCTCGGAAAACATCAGCCAGCCGATCCCCGCGGCGATCAGCAAATAAGGAAGCGGGTGTTTAGCCACCTGCTGAAGGATGGAGTCGCCCACGTCCGAGGCTCCGTCGCTAGAAAAGCCGAGGGCGTTATCAAGCATTACTCCCGGGGACATTTGGCTCTGCAGATCATCCATCAGTCCAGTCAATCGCTTGCGGGATCTGTCCGCCTTCTGTTCCAATGCTTGGGTCGCGTCGGTCATGAAGCACCTATTTCAGATTTGGCTGCGGCTACGTCGCGTTCGACCTGCCTGATCGTTTTCGATGGGGCAAGGTTCTTGGCCTGGAGCCGCGTGACGCCGAGCCATAAGAGGACCATTCCCAGGATCAGGACGGTTACCGCTACGATAAGGGTTGCGACGGGCAAACTCCAACCATAAGCAACCAGCGTGGCGATAATCGACTGCAAGAACAGCATTGCCGCAGCCATCAATAGAACAGCGCCCGCGACAATCAGGCCTATTCCGATCCCAATAGCCGTCACCGCCTCCGAAAGCTCCGTTCGCAGCAGCCGCAGTTCCGTTTGTACGAGGGTGGTAAACTCCTCCAGAATTTTGGTGAACGTTCCCGTCACCCCTTCGGGTGGGTGAGATGTTGGAGTGGCCATGCGGCACCTGTCGGCAGATCGCAGATCGGAGATCGTGTACACAACTCCCAGCAGGATCGAAAGTTCGGGAACCCAAGGAGAAATTTGCTGCGGTGCAAACATCGGTGCAGGCATCGCCTTAGCGCGCTGCCGGTGTCCCTGTTCAATGGCTTTCAGCTGCTCGCCAAGCCGGACCAACGACGCTTCATTAGGCAGCGATTTGCCTGTTCATGACATTCCTGATGTCGGTGGCTGGACGAGAACTTTAGGGTTGACGTAGGCTTTTCAAACTGACCCACCACTTATCAACGGACAGCCACACGATGATGTCGATGCGGCTTGACGGCGTGACCAGCCCACGATAGTGGGTAGGCAGACTTCAGAATTACGCCCGGCCCGGAGCAATCCGCGTCGGGCGTTTCGCGTTCAGGCAGCATCTCTTCTTCTCCGATTATCGACGCGCCCGCATTTTTATATCCCCTCTGATTGTAGGGCAGCGGTCATATCGGAATAAGACGGGGAGCTGCCTGAGCTTGTTTCGGAGGGGAAGAACCTTCGGTTGCTCGGTTGCTCACACCAAGATTGCAAGAGCGCCGCTCTTAAGCGAGCCGGCAGAATAAACGCGTGCTCGGTTGGCCGATAATCGGCCACCATCGACAGCTCGGCTTGAACCAAATCCAAATCTCCTCGGCAAAGGGGAATCGGTAACAACCGACACCTGACCCGATAGCCGTCCGGCATAAATCCTGGGCGGTCAAATTGCGATGAGGACACACAGCTGAAACTTTGTGTTCTTGCGCTATTTATCTTCCTGACATGGAGCAAACAGCAAAGGCAGCGGAACGGCTTTATCAGGTCGTGCCGGAACTGGTCCCCATTCTCGCAACCTCGACATTGCGAAGGGCCGCCAGACCCTTTTCAACATCCTCGTCTGCCTGCATAACGCGCGGCGGAACGCGGCGCAGATGACACCGCGCGGGCGGGAGATTTCCAGAACCTGGCAGGCCAAGCGCGGCCTTAGCAATATCCGCTGGAACATCGACAAGGGCACTTATCGGATAATCCCAGCTAAACACGCGAACGATCTCGGCAACTGAAAATCAATGGCAGGCAACGGCAGGAAGCGACCGGGGGCAGGGCGTAAAGCCGCGGTTGCCAACAAGGCAACGAGCGCGCGGCAGCAAGCCGTCGCGGCAACCGGCGAGACGCCGCTCGATCACATGCTGCGGGTGATGCGCGATCCCGGCAACGATGACCAACGGCGGGACCAGATGGCCAAGGCTGCGGCCCCTTACGTTCATCCCAAGCTGGCGGCCGTCGAGCATACCGGCAAGGACGGCGGCCCGATCGAAACCGCTGACCTGTCCGACACCGAACTGGCGCGCGCCATTGCTTTCACGCTCGCCAAGGCCGTGCGGGCCACGGCGCACTAAAAAGGCATTTCATTACGGCGCTTCAGCAATCGGTCGCGGTTCGCAACGCCCGGCCTCGACGCCAAGGAAACGGCGATCGGCACGCTCCCGTTCTGAAGATTCGCACGGGTGCTCCGATTCCGCACCGTCGCTAGATCAATTCACATTCTCTGACATAAAGGATAGCCAGCATGGCCGATGCGGTCACCAACCGGACATTATTCGACGACGGCGGGCACGTCGTCATGCATTTCACCAACATATCGGACGGCACCGGCGAGGCTGCCGTGACCAAGGTGGATGCCTCTAGCCTGGTCGGCGGAGGTACCACCACCCGCTATGCGGTGGAGAAGATCGCCTGGTCGACTGTCGGCATGGGCTTCAATCTTCTCTGGGACGCCACCGCTGACGTGGTGTTTTTCACGACCGGGAACAACGGCTCGCAAGGCGAGATCGATTTCACCAAAGGCGGGACCGGGCCAAGCGCGGCGCTGACCAACAATGCCGGCGCCGGCGTAACCGGCGACATCCAGCTCACCACGGTGGGTCATACGTTGGGTGATGCCTATAACCTGACGCTCTGGCTGCGCAAGACGGCAGCCTGAGGCAATACGAGGTCTACCGCTCGGGCTGGATACGCAAGGAATGGCGCTGGCGGTTTATCTCGAATGGGCGAACCATCGCGGTATCGAGCGAGGGCTATAAGAACTATCTCGATTGCCTGCGCGGCATTGAGTTGCTGCAAGGCAGCCGCTCAAGCCCGGTTCACTCCGGGCATTAGCCACCACGCCGTAAGCGCCTTCCCACCAGCCAATGCCCGGCGGA
>JAXDOO010000270.1:0-2523 GCA_034668865.1 Alphaproteobacteria bacterium | reverse complement strand
AGGGCGTATTCTCGATGGATGGCGACGTGGCCCCGCTCGCCGCAATATCGGCGCTGGCGCAGCGCTTCGATGCATGGCTGCTGGTGGACGATGCGCACGGCGTCGGTGTGCTGGGCGATGGCCGCGGCTCTGGTTTCGCCAACGGCAGCAGCGACATTCCTTTGCAGGTTGGTACGCTGTCGAAGGCGCTCGGCGCCTATGGCGGTTATGTGTGCGGCTCACGCGATGTCATTGAGCTCATCAAAAACCGCGCGCGCAGCCTGATTTATACCACCGGGTTGCCGCCGGCGGTTCTGGCGGCGGCGATCGCCGCGCTCGATGTCGTGGAAGGCGAACCGGAGCGCGTGGCGCGGGCGCTGCAAAAAGCGCGGCTGTTCACCCGCACTGCGGGATTGCCCGAGGCGCAGAGCGCGATCGTGCCGGTCATCCTCGGTACGGCGGAAGCGGCGCTCGAGGCTGCGCGGATGCTCGAGCACGAAGGCTTCCTGGTGGTCGCCATTCGTCCTCCGACGGTCCCGGCCGGCACGGCGCGCCTGCGGCTGACGTTCAGTTCGGAACATCCGGACGAAGCAATAGAACGGCTTGCGCGATTGACCCGCGATCTCGTTCTGGACCGCGCCGCGTGAGCGCATTCTTCGTTACCGGCAGCGGGACGGATGTCGGAAAGACCTTCATCGCTGGCGGCCTGATTCGGCACTGGCGCCGGACCGGCCGCATGGTGGAGGCGTTCAAGCCGGTGGTCAGCGGCTTCGATCCGACATCCGCCGCCCACAGCGATCCAGGCGTGCTGCTGACAGCAATGGGTCACTCGATCACATCGGACGAAATCGAGCGGATCGCGCCATGGCGTTTTCACGCGCCGCTTTCCCCTGACATGGCCGCCGCGCGCGAAGGCCGCGCGATCGACTTCGATGCTTTGGTGCAATTTTCGGAAGCGGCGGTCGCAGGTCACAAAGACATTCTGCTGATCGAAGGCGTCGGCGGCATCATGGTGCCGCTCGACCACTCACACACCGTACTTGACTGGATGTGTGCGCTGCGGCTGCCGCTGGTATTTGCGACGGGGAGCTATCTCGGCAGCATCAGCCACACACTGAGTGCCTTGGAGGTGCTGCGGGGACGTGACCTGCGGGTCCCCGCCTTGATGGTGAGCGAAACGCTTGGCAGCACGGTTCCCCTTGAGGAAACATGCGCGACCATCGCACGCTTCGCAGGTTCAACACCGGTAATCGGCTTGCCGCGCCTGCCGCCGGATAGCTTCGCGCACCCGGCGTTTGCACGCCTTGCTGATCTCCTGCTGTCGGCTACGGAATAAGCACTGACGAGCCGGTGGTCTTGCGGCCTTCCAGCTCCTCGTGCGCCCTCCGCGCCTCCTTCAGCGGGTACTTCTGATTCACTGGGATTTTGACCGCTCCGCTGCCGACCACCTTGAACAGGTCATTGGCGGTCATCAGCAGGTCCTCGCGTGTCGCGGTGTAATTGTTCAGCGTCGGGCGGGTCGCGAACAGCGAACCTTTCTGCGTCAGGATGTTCAAATTGAACGCCTCGATTGGTCCTGATGCGCTGCCATAGCTCGCGAACATGCCAAGCGGGCGAATGCAATCGAGCGAGGCCGGAAAGGTATCCTTGCCGACGCCGTCATAGACCACGTCGCACAGCTTGCCGGCGGTGATCTCCTTCACGCGAGAGACAAAGTCTTCCTTGCTGTAATTGATCACATGGTGGCAGCCGTGCGCCCTCGCGATTTCCGCCTTTTGTTCGGATCCCACGGTGCCGATCACGGTGGCCCCCAGGTGGTTTGCCCATTGGGTGAGGATCTGCCCGACTCCTCCGGCGGCGGCGTGGACGAGCAGCGTCGTCCCCTTCTGCACCTTGAAGCTGCGGTTGAGCAGATATTGCACCGTCATGCCCTTGAGCATCATGCCGGCCGCCTGCTCGTAGCTGATATTGTCCGGCAGCTTCACCGCCCGCTCGGCCGCCATCACGCGCTCGGCTGCGTAGCCGCCGAGTGCGGTCACATAGGCGACGCGATCGCCGACCTTGAAGTCCGACACGCCCGTACCGACCGCGGTCACCTCCCCCGCGGCCTCATTGCCCGCCACGAACGGCAGGCCGACCGGCGACGGATACATGCCCTTGCGGAAATAGGTGTCGATGAAATTGATGCCGGAAGCGTGCTGTTTCAGACGGATCTGGCCGGGCCCGGGCGCCGGCACTTCGATGTCCTCATGAGTCAGAACTTCGGGACCGCCATGCTTATGGACCCGGACCGCAGCAACCATGACGCACTTTCCTTCCCGCTCGGCAGCGTACGCCGCCCCAGAATGTCCGGCACGGCCTCACGCCGCGCACGGCGGGATCATAGGAACCTAGCGTGACGCGGCGCAAGGGTCAGTGCGCCTGCTGACTATCGTGACCGCCGACCGGCTGGTGCTTTCGCCGCTTGCGCGAGGCAAGCACGTTGATCACTTCGACCGCGGCCGCAAAGGCCATCGCGAAATAGATGTACCCGCGCGGGATATG
>JAXDOO010000269.1:0-5325 GCA_034668865.1 Alphaproteobacteria bacterium | reverse complement strand
ATCGTGGCTCCGGCGTACTCAAATCTACCATCAATCCAAGCGGAGACGTGCTGGTGCAGCGGGGCCGTTGCTTTATTGCCGAAGAGATAGCGCAACTGCGGCGGGCCGCCGCATAGATCGGGTAAGGCGCCTTTAGAGACATTGGGGCTTTGACACGGCGTGGCCGTTGTTGTCTCCTTGCCACAAGAGGGTTTTCCGATAGTGGTGGATGCCCTGACCGACAACTTAGGGGGTACTGATGCTTTGCAAACTCGGTTGCGTCACTGTGCTGTTGTCCTCCGTGCTTACCCTTTCGACAATCGGCGCCTCTGCGCAGACGGAAAGCACCCTCGATAAGATCAAGCGTACCGGCATATTCACCGCCGGCGTGCGCGCCGATTTCCCACCCATAGGTTCGGTCGATGACAAGGGCGAGCCCATCGGCTTCGGACCGGAGCTATCCAAAATCTTTGCCGACAAGCTTGGCGTAAAAGTCAAATACGTTTTTGTATCCTCGCCCAATCGCATTCCACTGATCCAGAACGGCGGCATCGATGCCGATGTCGGGCTCACGACGCCGAGTAAATCCCGCAACGAGATTATCGACTTCACCACGCCGTATATTTGGGATTCGATCGTGCTGCTGGTGAAGAAGGATGCCAGCAAGAACGTCAAGGACTACGGCCCGCCAAAAAAGATCTCGCTGACCCAGGGCTCTGCCGTCATCGATTACATTAAGGAGCACGTGCCGGACGCGCAGTTCGTCATGTTCCAGGAATCGGCGCACGCCGCCGGCGCGATGATCGAGGGAAGGGTGGACGCCTATGCAACCGACGGCTATGCCGCCCGTGCCATTGCGAAGCAGCATCCGAACTTCGCCGTCGGCGACGTTATTACACTCGACCCGATGTCGATCGGCGTGCGCCAGAACGATTCGAAGTGGTTGAACTGGCTCAATTTTACTATGCAGGAGATGTGGCAGAAGGGCGAATACCAGAAACTCTTCATCAAGCATTTCGGTGAGGAGCCGACCTGGCAGATCTGGTCGCACTATCGGCTACAGCCGGGCATCGGACGGCCATAGCCACATCGTCCGGCGGGGAGCGGACGAATGGAGTTCGACTGGACGATCGCACTGCGTTATCGCGACGCGCTGATTGACGGCCTGTTAATGACCTTACAAGTGTCGGTGCTCGGCATCATCGGGGGCACCTTGCTCGGCATCATCGTGGCCTGCGTCCGGGCCATGCCTGGTCTTTTCGCGCGGCGCCTCGCGATCACTTATATCGAAATCGTTCGCAATATTCCGGCGCTGGTGAAGATTTTTTATCTTTATTACGTGCTCGGCTTTAACGCGATGCTTGCGGGGCTGATCGGTCTTTCGATCCACCAGAGCGGATATATTTCCGACGTAATCACGTCGGGATTGCGCAGCATTCCGCGGGAGCAAACTGAATCCGCGCGGGTCCTGGTGTGCAGTTATCCGCAGACCTTCGCTTTTGTCCTCGTCCCGCAACTGCTCCGGCTAACCATTCCGCCGATGACGAGCCAGTATATTGAAGTCGTCAAGAATTCCTCGATCGTGATGTTCCTCGGGATTGCCGAGCTGACCTGGCAGACGCAGCAGATCGAATTCGAGACCGCGCGCGGTTATGTCGCCGCCGGCATCGCCACCCTGCTCTATCTCGCCATCGCGCTCAGCATTTCCGGGCTGATGTCGGTGGCGGCGTGGAAATGGAGACGCGCGATATGAGCATCGCCGCTTTGGGCGAAGCCACGCCACCGCCGGTCGACCCCACACTGGCGTCCGACCGACGGCAGGTTGTCATTTGGTGGATCTTTGTCGTTTGTGTGCTCGCCTTACTGATCTGGAAGCTGTCGGCGCTTAACTGGGGCCTGGTGTGGCGCGTCTCGCCATTGTTGTTCCAAGGATTCACCGTCACCTGCGGACTCACGCTGGTTTCGGTCGGACTCGGCATGTTAGTGGGCATCGCGCTGGCCGGCGCGCGCATGAGCCGCTTTGCGCCCATACGGTACGTATCGATGGCCTATACCGAGACAGTGCGGGCGACGCCTCAGCTGATGGTCATTTTCTGGATATTCTTTTCCTATCCGGTTTTCGTCGGCCACAACATGTCGCCTTGGACTGGCGCCGTCGTATCGCTGACCATGATTGCCAGCGCCTATCTTGCAGAGGTCATCCGCGGCGGGATTTTGTCGGTGCCAATAATTCAGTCCGAAAGCGCCACGGTCATAGGATTGAGCCGTGTGCAGGCATTCGTCTATGTGCTGCTGCCGCAGGCTTGCCGAAACATGCTGCCAGCGTTCGTCACCACGCTCGTGACAAGTTTCAAAGTAACGTCCCTGGTCTATGTTATTGGGCTTATAGACTTCTTCCGGGCCGCTTCGCTGATCAACAATCGAAACTTTGCGCCGGCGACCATCTATACCGTTGTCGCCATAGTTTATCTTATCAGCTGTTTCACGCTGTCCCGCCTCGTTGGATTACTCGATCCGAAATACAAGCTGCAATAAATGAACCGGATCAGAACCATGACTTCGTCGGCGGAAGCAACGAGCGGACCGATCATCGAATTGCGGAACGTGGGGAAATGGTATGGGCCCACGCAGGTGCTGAAAAATATTAACCTGACGGTCGAGACCGGTTCGGTGACGGTAATTTGCGGCCCGAGCGGCTCAGGCAAGAGCACGGTACTGCGCTGTATCTGCGGCCTTGAGGAGGCGCAGGCGGGCACTCTTCACATCATGGGCCGCACGTTGAACAAGCAGACGCTGGGCGACGCGAATTTCCGTTCTGATATCGGGATGGTGTTCCAGCGCTTCAGCCTGTTTCAGCATATGCGTGTGTTGGCCAATCTTACCCTAGCCCCGCGCAAGGTCCGCGGTATGAAACGGCGCGAAGCGGAGGCGCAAGCACACGCCATGCTCGCGCGCGTGGGCTTACCCGACAAGGCGAATGCCTATCCCAACGAGCTATCCGGCGGGCAACAACAGCGCGTCGCAATCGCACGGGCGCTGGTAATGAAGCCGAAGATCATGCTGTTCGACGAGCCAACCTCGGCGCTTGATCCGGATCTCGTACGCGAGGTGCTTGATGTGATGCGCGAACTTGCCAAAAGCGGCATGACCATGGTGGTCGTGACCCACGAGATGGGCTTCGCCCGGCAGGCTGGCGACCGGATGGTGTTCATGAATCACGGCGAGATCCTGGAGAACCGCGCAACGCAGGAGTTCTTCGCGCAGCCCGCCACCGAGCCGGCACGGCGCTTCCTGGACAACGTGCTGCACCATTAACTGCCAGCACGACGCCGGCTCAGATCTCGCCTTCCTGCCGCAGCATGTGGATCGTCTTGCGCAGTCCGTCCACCGTTTCTTTCAGTTCCGTTTCATCGTGCGTTGCCGAGTTGAAGCTGCCGGAACCCCCGCCGAGTAAATCCACGCCGTTGACCAGCATGCCGATCCGCATCTTGCGGATCACGGGCGATGTCTTGTCGTTCATCAATGCAGCAGAGGGATAGGCGAACTGATCGAACTCCGTGGGCTTGAACTTCATGCCCGACGCATTGAGGAAGATTTGGAATTTGGAAAAAGCGCCGTAGCAGGCCCAGTTCACTTTTTCTTCCTCGAACATCTCGTTCAACCCGCGGCGGATCGCATCGCCAAATCGATTGGCCTTGTCGCAAGCATCCGTATTGGCGATGATTTCCAGGGTCGCGATGCCGGCGGCAGCGGCGACGGGATTGGCGTTGAACGTGCCCTGGTGCGGCACCACGCCCTTTCCGGACGCCTTGGTCGCTGCGCCGCTGAGCAGGTTCATAATGTCTTTGCGCCCAGTGATGGCTCCGCCGGGCAACCCGCCGCACATGACCTTCGCCAATGCCGTCAGATCCGGCATGACGTTGAAATGCGCCTGTGCACCGCCAGGTGCGATGCGGAACGCGGTCACCACTTCGTCGAAAATGAGAACTACACCACGCTCCTGCGTGAGCTTGCGCAGAGCCGCCAGGAACTCCGCCCGCAACGGACGCAGACCGGTATTGGCTCCGATCGGCTCGATGATGACTGCCGCCACGTCGTTATGCTTCTCGATCAGTTGTACCACGCTGTCGATATCGTCATCCCGCGCTACCAGCACGTCGTCACCAATACCGCTCACGATGCCGCGCGGCGTATCGGCCACGCGCGACATCATTAGGTCGGTCCAGCCGTGATAATGCTCGGCAAAGCGGATGAGCTTCCTTTTCCCCGTGAACGCCCGGGCCAGCCGCACGCCAAGAATGGTGGCCTCCGTTCCTGATGAGGTGAAACGCACGAGTTCGGCGGACGGAATGAGCTGCGTGACCAGCTGCGCCCAGCGAACCTCCATCTCGTGGCAAGAGCCGTAATGCGTGCCGTTATTGAGCTGCTCTTGCACCGCCTTCATCACGATCGGATGGGCATGGCCCAGCATCAGAGCGCCATGGCCACCCCAGTAGTCCACATAACCATTGCCATCAACATCCCATTTGCGGGGCCCCGCGGCATGTTTGACGTAGATCGGATGCGGGTCGAGCCACCGAGACTCGCTGGCGACGCCGCTCGGCATAACCTCGACGGCCTGTTTCGCAAGCTCCGCCGAACCGGGAGTCTTTGCTTTATAGGCCGCGATAAGCGGCGAATTCGTCAAATCCAGCATTTTCAACTTCCCCCGTCACCCTCGGGCGCCGCCGGCGTATAGCTTTCGTTGCGTGCACCGTGCCCTGTCGTTTGATTCAACTGCGAAACCCTGTTGCGCGCAAGATAAATACCCGAAGGCGGCAGGACTGATCGTGACGATACGAACAAACCAACCTGGGATGAATCGGCGCATCATGTCGTTAGTCGAGCCGCCGCTCTGTCTCTTTCCGCTCCATCCGCTGTTAAAGATGCGGGCTTACAGCAAAAGCTTGGAGAGCTACTTTGGAAAGGAGGCTTATCGATGCGGCCTTAGAGCTTTGGCGAAGCGCAACAGACTCCACTCTCTTCTCTTTCCGTAACGTGTCATTATGCGAAATCCGATCCCCTCGGAGAGCCCCGCATTCTGCCATCCAACGGCAGATTTCCGGGCCTTTAAGTCGTCTTCCGACCGAACCTTGAGCCTGACGCACCTTTACCACAGCAGAGCACTACGAACCGTGCTCAAAATCTTAGCAGCAATAGCGAACGCCGCGGTGAAGCTTGGGCTCATCCGATTTCCCTTGTCGTCGGAGAGAAGGCCGGTAAGAAGGGCACCATTCTGGTGGGGCTTGCCGGCCCGGTCCTCCGAGTTTGTTCTCAGCAGGTCTTGACTTGGTCGAAGATGCTCCG
>JAXDOO010000268.1:0-6586 GCA_034668865.1 Alphaproteobacteria bacterium | reverse complement strand
GGCGGCGTCGCGGTGATCCGCGTCGGCGGCGCGACCGAGGTTGAGGTGAAGGAGCGCAAGGATCGCGTCGACGATGCGATGCATGCAACCCGCGCTGCGGTCGAGGAAGGCATCCTGCCGGGCGGCGGCGTCGCGCTGCTGCGCGCCAGCGAAGCCCTCAAGAAAGTGCGTACGCAGAATGACGACCAGAAAACCGGCGTCGAGATCGTCCGCAAGGCGATCACCTGGCCGGTTCGCCAGATCGCCATCAATGCAGGCGCTGACGGCTCGGTAGTCGTCGGCAAGATCCTGGAAAAGGATCAATACGCGTACGGCTACGACGCGCAGAACGACGAATACGGCAACCTCGTCAGCAAAGGGATCATCGACCCAACCAAGGTCGTGCGTGCCGCGCTGCAGAACGCCGCTTCCGTCGCCGGCCTCCTGATCACCACCGAGGCCATGGTCGCGGAACTGCCGAAGAAGAAAGACGCAGCCCCCGCGATGCCGGGCGGCGGCATGGGAGGGATGGACTTCTAAGGAGTCCTTACTCTTTCGCCGTAACAGAGAAGGCCCGGGAGAAATCCCGGGCTTTTTTCATCTCAGCAGGGCCGACCGGCCGCAAGTTCGCCGTTGATGAGGTCGATAGAGAAATCGCAGGTCGCAGTTCGGCCGTCGCGGGTCACACTGCACGTCAGCCCACCGGCGCGCTTTAGACGCTTCCCCTGCTCGCAGAGATTGGGCTCTTCCTTGGCGGGCATCGCGCGGTACATCCGCAGCGCGGCTGGCCCGGAGACTGTCAGGTAGGCGTGGCTGTTCTTCGGCTCATCGGGCGGCGGATCGACCGCCGTCTTGCCCGCTAGAAAGGCTTCGCCCCGCAGCTGAGAGACCTCCTGGGCAAGGCACATTGGAGTCGTCACCAGCCAGGCCATGCTGGCAGTCCAAACAGGCCAACCTCGCCGCATCATCGTCGCCCCTCCGTATCCGGCGCAACGGTAACACCAACGTGGAGAGGAGAAAGACCCCTTAAAATGCTAACGACCACGAATGGAGCAAGGTGTGCGTACATCCGGCAACACCCGCTGCATCTCGTGGCCGTCACGCGACGGAGCCTCGCGGCTCCACGTCGCTTCCGGACTAATGTAGGAATCGAAAAAAGGTTCCGCAAGAAGCACGGCAGCCGAAATGGTTTGCGGTTTTGCGTCCGGCCGCGCTCCAACGTAAGACACAGGCCATGGAAAAATCGGGCCAGATCTATTGCGGTATCGGCGGGTGGAATTTCGCCCCATGGCGCGGCGTATTCTATCCGAAGGGGCTGACGCAGGCGAAAGAGCTTCATTACGCCGGCCAGCACCTCACCTCGATCGAGATCAACGCGACCTATTACGGCTCCCAGAAGCCGGAGAGCTTCCGCAAATGGGCGCGCGAAGTGCCCGACGGCTTCATCTTCTCGGTGAAGGGCTCGCGCTTCACCACCAACCGGCGCGTGCTGGCCGAAGCCGGTGACTCGCTCAAGCGTTTCTTCGATTCCGGCGTGCTGGAATTGGGCGACCGGCTTGGCCCGTTGCTCTGGCAATTCGCGCCGTTCAAGAAATTCGACGAGGCCGACTTTGGCGCCTTCCTCGAATTGCTGCCGCAGAAGATCGACGGCAGACCGTTGCGGCATGTGGTCGAGGTGCGCCACGACAGCTTCAACACGCCGGCCTTTCCGGCGCTCCTGCGCAAATTCGGCGTGGCCGTGGTCTATGCCGAGCATCAGAAATATCCGGGCATCGCCGACGTTACCGCCGATTTCATCTATGCGCGTCTGCAGAAGGGCGAGGACACGATCCCGACCGCCTATCCGCCCAAGGATCTGGATGCCTGGGCCAAACGCCTGCAGCTATGGGCGGAAGGCAAGCAACCGGACGATCTGCCGCGGCTCGACGAAAAGCATAAACCCAAGGAACAGCCGCGCGATGTCTTTACCTATATCATCCATGAAGGAAAAATCCGTGCGCCCGCCGGCGCCAGGGCGCTGATCGAGCGGCTAAATAAATGATGGCGAAGAAACCGAAACCGGCGCTTTTCACCATCGGCTATGAGCAGGCCAGGGCCGACGCGGTGCTCGGCGAGCTGAAGGCGGCCAAGGTGGAACTGCTGGTGGACGTGCGCGCGGTCGCCGCATCGCGCCGGCCCGGCTTTTCCAAGCGCCAGCTCGCCGCCGGGCTCGATGAGCAGGAGATCGGCTATCTCCATCTGCGCGCGCTCGGCACGCCGAAGGAAGGCCGGCTTGCCGCGCGCAGCGGCGACCTGAAATCTCTCTGGAAAATTTTCGCGAAGCACCTGAAGACGCCGCAGGCGAAGGAGGCGCTGGACGAACTTGCGTCGCTGGTCAATTCCGGTCGCCGGGTCTGCCTGCTTTGCTACGAACGCGACGTGAATCACTGTCACCGGCTTCGCGTAGCAGAAATCGTGCAAGAGCGGACCGGCGCGAAAATAGAAAACCTCGTGGCGCGTCTGTTCTGAAGCGCCTATTCCGCCGGTTGCGGGGATATCTTGCCCCGGCTTGGCGCCAGCGATGCAACCACTGCCACGCCGATCGCGGCCGCCAGGAACAGCGCCGTCACCCCCGCCGTGACCATCAGCACCAGCTGGAATCCGCCTTGCTGGTGGAAGCGCGCGATCATCGCGACTGCCGCGCCGGCGCTGAGGAACAGCAGGAAATAGCGCACGGCATAGACGCGGCCGCGCCAGGCGTCGGCTGTGTAGCGCGCGATCACCATGTCGTTGACGGTGACCTGGCCGTAGATCGAGACCATCACCAGCGCGAGCGCCAGCATCAGCACGGGCCCGCTCGTCATCGCCGCCCAGATGATACCGGCCAATCCGATGGCCGCGATCACGATGAGCAACAGATGCGGCGCGATCTTTTCCACCAGCCGGCCCACCGCGAGCTGCGCCAGTGCGCCGCACATGAATACCGCCGTCGCCAGACCGCCGACCGCGACCAGCGGCACGTCCTGCCCCAACCGTTCTTCCACGATCTTCGGCAGCGCCACCGTCACGGCATTGAAGATGAGGCCGGCGGTGAGCGCGATCAGGATGAAAAGTCCGAACATTGTCGCGGCGAGCGCCGGGGAGAGCCGCACGCCCGGCCTGGATTCGCGTCCCGCCGCGTGGCGCCGGTCATCCGGAACACTCAACAAGAACAGCGGCGCGGTCGCGAGGCACAGCGCTGCCGGCAGCAGGAAAGCCGCGCGCCAGCCGAGCCAATAGGCAAGCAAGGCGGTGATGCCGGCGGCCAGGGCCGCGCCGAGATTGCCGCAGACGCCGTTGAACGCCAGCGTGCGCCCACGCGCTTGCGAGGCCTCGATCAGCATAGCCATGCCGACGGGATGATAGATCGCCGCGAATACCCCGAGCAGGAACAGCGCCAGCGCCAGCGTGAT
Source organism: Alphaproteobacteria bacterium (assembly GCA_034668865.1). Classification (GTDB taxonomy): domain Bacteria; phylum Pseudomonadota; class Alphaproteobacteria; order Rhizobiales; family Xanthobacteraceae; genus CANKHA01. The sequence goes on along the minus strand of JAXDOO010000268.1, from coordinate 3,176 downwards.
CAGATTGGGCGCGAAGGCCGCCGCGATCAGCGATAGGCCACAGCCGGCATAGAACACCACCATCATGTTGCGCCGACTCCAGCGGTCGGCGAGCCAGCCGGCCGGCAGCGAGAACACACCGAAGGCGACGAAGCATGGCGTGCTCAGCGCGATTAACTCGGCGTAGGGCCGGCCATAAAAGGCCTCAAGGCTAAGCACCACGGTAGGAAAAATCAGCAGAACATAATGGTCGATGGCATGCGCCCAATTGAGAAACCCGATGGCGCGCCGCGTAGCTGCTGTTTCGGACGGACTCATGCAGGCTTTTTATGCCGTTCTTTTCCGAGAGTCACGGGGGGCGCGCGCGCGCTAATCGAGCGTGCGGCGGAAGCGGGTCACAGCGATGAGCATCGCCAGCAAGGTCAGCCCGACCAGCGCCGCCGCCTCGATATGCAGGTCGGCCAGCGTGGAGCCCTTAAGCATGATGGCGCGCACGATCCGCACATAATGCGTCAGCGGCATGAACTCGCTGATCCATTGCGCCCAGACCGGCATTCCGGCAAATGGAAACAGGAAACCCGACATCAACATGTTCGGCAGGAAGAACATCATCGCCATCTGCACCGCCTGCAGCTGGTTCTGCGCCAGCGTCGAGAAGGTATAGCCGATAGACAAGTTCGCGGCGATAAACAGCGTGGTGAGCACGGCGAGCAGCGTCAGGTCACCCACGATCGGCACGTTGAACAACATGACACCGGCTACGATGATCAGTGTCGCCTGTAAAAATCCGATCAGCACATAAGGCGCGATCTTGCCGAGCATGATCTCGAGTGGCGTGATCGGCATGGCCAGAAGACTCTCCATGGTGCCGCGCTCGGTTTCGCGCGTGACCGAAAGCGCGGTGAAGATCAGCATGGTGAGCGTGAGGATGGTGCCGAGCAGTCCCGGAACGATGTTGAGCTGGGTCGAACCCGCCGGGTTGTAGCGGGCATGCGAACGGATCTCGAATGGCGGCGCGGTGGTTTCCGGAATAAGCCGGTCGTGGCGGAGCGCGGTCTGCACCAACTGACTGAGGGCGCCGAGCGCGCCGCCTGCCGCCACCGGATCGGTCGCGTCCGCCGCCACCAGCAGCGCCGGCTTGTCGCCGCGCCGCACCGCGCGCTCGAAACCGGCCGGCACTTCGATGCCGAACAGCACGCGCCCGCTCGCCAGCAGGTGATCGAACTCAGCCTCGTTGCGGGCGACATCGGTGACCTTGAAATATTTCGTATTCTGCAAGGCCGCCAAAATCGAACGCGCGACATCACTCTGTTCCTGCATCAGCACAGCCGCCGGCAGGTCGCGCGGCGAGGTGTTGATGGCATAGCCGAACAGCACGAGCTGCATCAGCGGCACGGTCACCATCGTGGCCAGCGTGATCCGGTCGCGGCGCAGCTGCAGGAATTCCTTCACGATCATCGCCCGGACGCGGCGCCAGAAATTCCGCCAGTTATCGCCGAACAATTTCATTGGAAATTGTCCCTGGCATGGGTCATCAGGTCGATGAAGACATCCTCCAGCGACGGGCTCGACGCCTCCCACTCCAGCTCCCGATCTCGCCGATAAGGTTCGATAACCGTCGCCAGCCTAGCGTCGTCGCGAGCGGAAACATGCAGCTTCGCGCCGAACGGCGTGACCATGACGTCGGCCTTGTCCGACAGCTCTGCGGATAAGCGCGGCACGTCCCGGCCGCTTACGGTGTAAGTCGTGAGGCCGGAGTGATCGATCACTTCGCCGACCGTGCCGTGCACCAAGAGCCTGCCATAAGCGATGTAAGCGATCTCGTGGCAGCGCTCGGCTTCGTCCATGTAATGGGTGGAGACCAGGACGGTCAGTCCGCCGTCCGCGAGCGTATGGATTTCGTTCCAGAATTCACGCCGCGCCTTGGGGTCGACGCCCGCGGTCGGCTCGTCGAGCAGCAGCAATTCCGGATCGGGCAAGGTGCAGGCCCCAAGCGCCAGCCGCTGCTTCCAGCCGCCCGACAAGGTGCCCGCGATCTGGTCCTGGCGCTGCGTCAAGCCGAGATGCTCGATGGCAGAACCCGCGGCGGCGGCGGGATCCTTGATGCCGTAGATGCGCGCGACAAATTCCAGATTTTCCCGCACCGAAAGATCTTCGTAGAGGCTGAAGCGCTGGGTCATGTAACCGACGTGGTTCTTGATCTTGTCGGCCTGCGTTCGGATATCGTAGCCGAGGCAGGTGCCGCGGCCGGCATCAGGCGTCAGCAAGCCGCACAGCATGCGGATGGTTGTGGTCTTGCCCGAGCCGTTGGGGCCGAGAAAGCCGTAGATCGTTCCGCGCTTCACCTGCATCGAGAGATCGTGCACAACCTCGCGGCCGCCGAAGGATTTACTCAGGCCTTCGACATCGATCACGATATCGGGCGACGACGTCATCGCTTCTCCGTCGGCAGACTGATGGTCACCGGCTGGCCGACACGCAGCACGGCAGGTTTTTCCGGCCGCGCCTCGACCAGAAATACGAGCTTGGCGCGTTCCTCGAGGCTGTAGATGACCGGCGGAGTGAATTCGGCGGTCTGACCCATGAAGCTCACCCGCGCGATGAGGTCTGCCGGGCAGCCGTCGCAGCCGACGGCGACCGTGTCGCCCAGCGCGATCTTCGGCACCATGGCTTCCGGCACGAAGAAGCGTAGTTTCACATTTTCCGGCGGCAGCAGCGCGAGCACCGGCCGGCCGGCCGGCACGATCTCGCCTTCGCGGAAGTAGATCTGCTGCACGATGCCAGACGCCGGGCTCACAACCTTCCGCCGCGCCAGCCGGGTTTGCGAGGAATTCAGCCTCGCCTCCGCCGTGCGCAACAATGCCTCGGCATCTTCAAAGGTTTTTTGCGTCCCGGCTGCAGTCTTGAGCAAGAGCTGGGCACGCTCGAAGGACTGACGCGCGTTGGTAAGCGAAGCCTGGTTTTGGTTGAGATCGGCCTGCTCCAATTCTTCATCGAGGGTGAATAATGGCGCGCCAACTTTGACTGCGTCGCCCTCGCGCACCGATAGCGTTTCGATCCGTCCGGGTTCGTGCGGGCTGACAAAAACCTGTTCGGCCTCAACCCAGCCTTGATAACCGGTTTCGCCAGAAGGGGCGCAGGCCGCAAGCAGGACGCCCGCAAGCCATGCGCAGCGGCGTATCTTCATGCCTCCCTCC